>JAQYWN010000415.1 GCA_029379265.1 Rhizonema sp. NSF051 | reverse complement strand
TGGTGGCCAGAAACAAGCAACAATTTAACTGTGTGCATTTAACCGGATTTGATATGATATGCTGCCATTGGTGAAATTGGGGTAACCATATGCCAGGAGTTATCAGACTGAACTATGGCTACTGAGGAGTGAATTACAGGAGGATTTTCATAAACGACTGATTCAGGTTGCTCACTAGACAATACACGGAAGCTACCCCCCCACTCGACAGGCCATTGTTCGTGTAGATATAATAAATGAGTAAATGTCTTATGTTTACTATCAGTGTGAGGAATAAAAGCTCGCTCAGGTCTAGAATGCCGACGTTCAAACGATACAATCACACGATGGTTTTCTAAGTTCAACCCCGACAATTCTTCCATAATTTCTCGATAAGCAGGCGACCATAGTTCCTGACTTATCAGCTTCTGCCAAACCTCACTTAGATATTGAATAGGAAAACCAACCATACCCTTCTCAACATCACTATACCAGCCAGAGTTTGGATCTATGACTTCCCCTTTGAGGAAACCTGGGTTACAAAACCAACCATCGTCCCTTTGCAAAAACAGTTCTGCTTTTGGGAAAGATTGTATTAACTCTTTGGATGCGTCCTCTGGGAGAAGATTTTCAAACTGCATCCAACGGTAAGGACTTTTGTGAACCACTGCATTCTGCAATGCATTCCAATTTAACACCATACTTAACCTCGCTTTCCTTCTAAGACAGACTTTTCTAAATCATCTAGTATTCGCATAGCAGATATCAGACCCCATGCACCCAAGGTTAAAATGTGGGTGCAGCATATCTATCTTCACTAGTACACGGAATCGTGACGTCAGTCGTCAAGAGACAGGAGAGAAAAATACGTCCATAGACCGGGTTTTAAGCTGTTGTAAACTGTCTGATTATTTCTGCTGCAATTCGCTTTAGTTAAGATAATTCATCTACCTCCAACATAATGTAGAGACGCTCCGCTTTGTTGCGTCTCTATACAGTCTCGAAACAGCCGAAAATTCACTCCTCGAGAGAGCGTTAACTCAATCGTATTGATTTCTGCCGCGCTCTTACTAATAGGATTTAAAACGAAGATCAGGAGCGGAAAACACTTTAATGCGCTTAATGTTGTAAATATTACGTCCGCCTTTGACATCCCCAGGCACGACTATACGAGCAATGCCTTGATCGCCAAGCAGTTGTGGATCTACAGAGGGATCGTCCTTGGTGGCATATGCAATTAGAACTTGTTTGCCTTCAAAGTTGGGGTCAATTTCACCTTCTGACAAGACGATTTGGTAACAGTCGGTGGCTTCAACAACAATATACTGCCGCAGAGCGCCGTTCTTCACAGTTGGGTCGGGATTTGGTTTTAGCCCCCCTACAGACTGAATCAGATTCCATAGCGGCACTCCGACATAGGTATGAGTTTGCTGTCCTTGTGCTGAGCCGAAGCTGACTGTGACTTCTTCACTTGGTAACGATTGCAGCTTTGATAAGCTAAAAGTTGTCGGCTGCACGACTTCACCGCCTAAGCGAACACGCTCGCTGATGCCACCAGAACACTCTGCTTGTTCCGAAGAAGTTGAGCTAACCTTTACCTTTACTAAAGGGTCTGCTAAAGTAGGCTGCCCCAAGCCTAGTATCGATAACATTAAGGACACAATTGTAATGCGGCGAGTCAAGCCCATAAAATATACCCCAGTTCTTAATTCAAAAATTAGATTGTTTGGTTAAATATCAAGCCTTCATTTCCCCTGCGCGATCGCTCAAACCTCACAAAGGAAATGTCTGTCTAATTTATTACCAACTATGTTATTATCACAATACAATTTACTAAATGCTGAGACTAGCGTAGTTACAAAAAATATTTGATACATACTATACTGAATTTGCTAAAGGAAACTTTTTAACCTGGTTAATTCGTTGCAAAACCTAGATCCCCGACTTCTTTAAGAAGTCGGGGATCTGATTTCTCAGTTGCAATCAACCATTAACAATCAACGGTGAATCCTAGTCATTCCACAGAACGGAGTGCCCTTCAATCTAGTGCTACTTTAGATTTGGCTTTGATTTTTGCGGATATTTTTCTCTTCATCAAGATGCCGAAAACTCCTGCTACTGCTGAACCACCAATAGTCAGGGGTTCGGGCACAGGAGTCGCATTAGCCGCAGAGAATCCAAACCCCTTAAACACGGATAATGCTTGACTGCTGCCCAGAAAGCTGTTAAAGTCCCTAGATGCATCTGGGTTTTGACTTTGTTGGAGTACAGCTGAGCCATAAACAATCCGATTATAAGCGCTGGTAGGCGGAGTGTATGCAATTTTGACTAGATTCGGCTGTGTTAAAGCGTCTGTAGTGTAAACAACGCCCGCATCTATACTATCATTAGTTATACTTGACACTCTATTGAGGACATCACGCACATCTGTTCCTAAGACAAGTTTTGGTTGGATTTGCTGTGATATCCCTGAATTGGTAAATAATTGCTGGGCGAACTGTCCTGCTGGAACAACCGCAGGATCACCAATAGCCACTTGACGCACCTGTGAACCAGCTAGGTCTTGAACGCTTGATATAGGTATGGTTGAATTTGTCGGCTCAATTATAGCTAAGGTATTGGTTAGTACGTCTTGCCTGGTTCCTGCTATTAGTTTGTTCTGAGATTGCAGAGTATCTAACGGTGCTTCTGATACTGGGAAGAAGATATCTATGTTATTTGTTCCCGTTTGAATTTGACTAACGAGAGTACCAGAAGCCCCAAAAGTATTGGTAAAGAAGACACCTGGGTTGCTTTGCTGATAAAGTTGCTCAACCTGCTGTAGGCTGCCGTTTAAGCTGGCAGCAGCATATGTGTCAATCTCACCACTAAATGTGGCTGCTTGTGCTGGTTTAGCTTGGATTCCACCAAATCCTAAAGCAATGCTAGCAGTTGCCAGTGCTAATTTGTACCTTTTCTTCATGAAATACTTCCTGTATTAATGTGCGATATGTGACTGGAGTTTTTCCAATCGACATAGGAGTGAAAATTAATTATGCTGTCGTCAAAATTGAAGGTTGGGGCCCTCCTGCCGTTTGCCCCTACATCATTTCTTTTAATGTCTAATTCCTTTCTTTGGTACCCTGTATTAGAGAGGAATTTTCCATTCAATGCTGTAAATCTATACTCACGAGAGATCAAAGAGTATTTCCTCAATGGGAAACCGCCCTTACGTCAGTCTAAAGATCTGGAAGATGCTGAAGTTGGTAAATAGTTCCAACTAATCTAGTATTTAAATTTAGCTTAATCTATAAGATTTTACAATGAGTTTGTTGGTATCTTCATCAAAACAATACAATTAACACTGTATTTCTACTGATACACCTTGCCTGAGAAGGGAAATTTCATTGTTGGTTCGTAGTTGTGCTGTCTTCTTTAAAGGTCATTTCCGGGTTGGTAATGAAATGATAACAATTATGCATTTCAAATTCCGCTTTGACCTTTTTGGCAAAACACTCCTGTAGGTGGCTCCTTTCTTGAGAATAGTGCGGAGTGACTTGGATATCGTCATGCAGATATCAATCTCTGTTAGACATAAAGAGAAATGATGTACGAACGTTCGCATGTACGGTGTTCTGTGATGGGTACGGCACCCAAAGCCCCTACCAAGGATTTGAACAAATGCATAATTAATTTTCGCAGATGTATGTCTATTAGCTACTTCTATAACCCATGTTGCAAGTGGATGCGATCGCCAGCGCTTCAGGGTGGTGTATGGGGTCGGGATGTATAATAAAATCCCCTCAAGGAAGAAAAACGGAGGGGAAGATGTTAAACGAAATAATGCTATCTATACGCTTCCCTGATGACTTATTGAAAGCGATTGGGCATGATGAAGATATGCCATTCGCGATCGCCTGAGTGGCCATTTGGTTGTGTAACTTAATGCCAACGAAGAGTCATTCCGGTACGCCTTACTACAAGCCTTTGTTTTAAATCCAGATTAAGTAGCTGAAAACAGCAATTCCGCCAATAAGACAAATTTGTAACGCTGGCTCCTTAATTTTTGCACTGGTTGCTCAACCGTTGGTTGACTTAAAATGTGTTAAGGTGATATTCCTCTAAGCTCGGTTATGGTGGGTGTGTTAGTAAACAGAGGGGACTTAAAACATGTCAAAAGCGTTGAAATTAACAGTTTCTACAGTTCTCGAATTAGCGATCGCCAAAAATGTGACTTTGACTCGAAGCGATAATGGTACTTATCACTTGCATAAAGGGATGTTGTACCTAGAATCGTTTCCCCAACTCAGCCTTTGCTACAAATGGCTTCTAGAATATCAATCTGTCGAGTGCTTACCACGCCGAGCAGATTTAGAGCTTGACGCAGTTGTAGAAGATTTTACATCATTAGTATCCCAACAAGATACCTTGGTTGATGTCAGGCTTAATCAAATTCTTGAGGTCTTACATGATAATATAAGAGCGATCGCTCTTCTTCAAGACAACAGCCAATTAGCAAAAGAGTCTTTGCAACAAGCTGCAGAACACCTATTATTAGCATATGGACATCTTCAAGATGCAGCTATCTCTCACAATGAGGATGAAATACTCAATTTGTCCATTCACGACTCATCAAATACTGAAATATGCACTGAACCCGACCGCTATATTAAGGAATTAAAAAATCACATTTTATGTGATTATCATGACGTGGAAAACTCCATCAATTAGATTGTTGAGAATAAAGTTTTCCAAAAAGAGCTAAGTAGGTTGGCGCAAAAAAATATAAGTTTGTGAATCAATGTTGAGATACTGTGATATTGAATAATAACTGTAGGGGCGGGTTTGACAAAATTGTTCGTTTTTACTGACAAGTTATTCGATTACACCCAAGAGCATACTGTAGGAACGGGTTTGACAAGATAGTTCGTTTTTACTGACAAGTTATTTGATTAAAGTCGCCCTTACCAACCATTAATACTTTGCTTCAATGTAAACTTATGTTTTTCTACGCCCGCTCACTTAGTTGGTTTCACTTGTATCTACCACAAACATTGCTTTCATCTGTCTCGATCCTCACGCAGGAGTTCGAGCGATGATTTTGCACCTGGTGGTGGTGTCCATCTATGACGATCAATTGAGTCAAAAATCTCTTATAAAGAGCGTTTGTCGCCTGGTTTTTCCTTCTTACGTAGTTGCTCATTGCTTATTAGCTACCAATTTCCTCTGGACTGAAAACGCTATACCTGCCGCTAGTAAAAGTCCGCCAACGGAGTTGGGTTCGGGTACAGATTTTGCTGGACTGAGAAATCCATACTTTTGCAAAACTTGCTGTCCTTTCGGTGACAAAATATAATCTGCAAGCTTTTGTGCATTAGGGTCAGCATTTTTGATGGTTGTTAAATCAAAAGGCGCTTCTACAGACAAATAATCTGGTAAATTAACCAGTTGCAGACTAGGATCAATTGTTTGCGATAAGAGACTGCTAGTGTAGTAACTCAAGAAAACATCTGCTTGCTGAGTGTTGTCTAGGAAGTACGCTACGCTATCTTGCCCTGATGGGACTGTTGGCGAGTTAGGTCCACCTATTAAGCGTAAGGCTTTATTATTAAGAATATCGAAGCTACCCGGTTGGGATGAATTAGCAAGGTTAAATATCTTTTGAGTGTAGTCACCAAGGGGATCTGATACAGGTGTCGAAGTTCCCACCTTGACGTTGGGATCGAGCAAGTAATTTAACACTAGATCAGGTGTAATTTTTGTCTGGGAATACTTTGATGAGAATACGGCTACAACCTTGTTTTGAGCAAATTCCACTGGCTGAGTACTCAATCCCTTAGCGTATAGTGTTTGTGGATTCCCGGCATCTGCACTGGCAAAGACATCAGCTGTGGGCTGCCCTTGTTGGATTTCTGTTTCGATGGCTTGTTCCCTGGTCCCAGACGGCCCAAATACTGTGTTCACGCCTATTCCTGTGTCTTGAGTGAAGTCGTTGCTGACTTCGGTAAGCGATTTGGTTAAACTACCTGCTGCGTATAGCGTCAGAGTAGCGGCAAAGGCCTGAATTGGTAGAAGAACACTGAAGGCACAAACTGTCACAGAAACAGCGAAAAGATGTTTTTTCATGTGCTTATTAAAATCCTTACATTTTTAGATTGGCTACGATGTTGTTCACCATACGAACAAAACAATACCAACATAGTTGTCATAAAGTCAACTAGATTATGTGAGCAAACCTTAATATAAGGAAGATCAAATTTGTATATAAAAGTTCTCAGTTGAATCCTATGCACTCCTCTCTCTCTGCCGCTCATACATGGATCTGAGTGAGGGCATTTTGGAATTTGACTTCAAAGAGAATCGCTTACGGGGTTCGGTTAACTATCCCCTACCTTCACAACTGTATGCAGACTATCTGGCAGATGCAGGCAAGATATAATAAATGTATATCAAAGAAAAGTTTGAAATAACTAAGACTGAAGAAGAATGGCGTAAGATTTTGACAACAGAGCAATATAGAGTGATGCGTGAACATGGTACAGAGCGTGCTTGCACTTCGCCTCAGGGTAAGCAATACACTGAAGGGACTTATGTGTGCGCAGTATGTGGGCAGACGCTTTTTACATCGGCAACCAAATTCAACAGTGCTACAGGCTGGCAAACGTTTTTTCCAGCCAATTGAGGGTGCGATCGGCTTTTCAGCATTTAATCCTGAACAAGCAATGTGTACATGTATGATTTGTAGTGGGAGTCCAATATTTGAATATTGACATAATTTTGTTAAAGTTTACATTCAGCCAAAACGGACTAACCATCAGGGTTTAGTCCGTTTTTACTGATTTCAGCTACAAAGAAAGGAACTTAATTGGACTGGGGAATGTGGGAAATAGTCCTGCTTTTAAAAAACCAGAAATATTTAGACACCAATCATCACGTCAGATGCTTTGACTACAGCATTCGCTTTTCCACCCTCAGCTAAGTGGAGATTTTCAGCAGATGCTTTAGTGATAATTGCTGTTATTTCTACACCAGGTGCAATCTCTAATATTACTTCTGTGTTGATCGGTCCTTTTTCGAGTTTCTTAATAGTCCCTTTAAAATTATTACGAGCGCTGACTTCCATATTATAATACTCTCTACTTATTGGTAATGTTCGCACTAATACTAGCAAGTTTGAGATTATGTGGCTATCTCCTTTATTTTGCTCTGCCAATAATAGCTATCTATAAAGATAGCTAAATTAC
>JAQYWN010000040.1 GCA_029379265.1 Rhizonema sp. NSF051 | reverse complement strand
TTATTATACAGCAATCCGTGCAGGAATTATTAGAAAATTTACCCTTCATGACAACATTTTTTTAGATTCAAGTCAGTTCTTGAACACAGAAAAATGAAGTACTGCGATCGTTCACCCCGATGGAACGGTCGTGCGGTTGTAGCTTTGCTTAAATTCTGCCGAATGATTTAGGACTGCTACGGATCAATACGGTTCAGTTAGGATAATTTACTTACAGTCAACCTATGTAGAGACGCTCCGCTATGAAGCCTTTCTACTTCAAACAGATTCACAGTGTGTACAGCCGAAAATTCCCACTAAGAGCGCGTTAACAGAACTGTATTGAAGTATAATAGGATTCACCTATACTTAGGCGTGAGATGCTTTGACTATAGTAAATATACATAATGGTTGATTAAACACTTTTTAACTAAACTTGATATGAGTTGACTTATCGCCAAGCCTCTCACTGAGGATGGCAGCCAGTCCTTTTGTTATATAAAGCTATTATGATTTGCGAAGATCTCACCAACATGAGAGTGAAGAATGTGCTCTTCTTACGCCCTGTGATCAATTTGGTAATGGGCATGTTTGCTGCTGTCCCTGTGATGGCGCTGCCTGTCTTGGCTTTACAGGTACAGGTAACTCCATCTCATCCTCATTTGGGGGATACACTGTCGGTTGTGATTAACTCCGATAATTCAACGAATAGCAGTAATTTGAAAGTGGTAAGTGGTGAAAATATTTACCCAGCATTTGAAATTGCTCCTAATCAATACCGAGCTTTTATCCCCACAACGCCTCTGGAAAAACCTGGAAAAATCACAGTTCGAGTTTTAGGGGCAGATCAAGAACAGAACTTGTTGATCCTGGTGGGCGATCGCACTTTCCCCGTACAGCACATTAATTTACCCCCTGGAAAAGCGGGATTGGAAGCGACGGAACATGAATTAAAGCTTGTAGCAGCTTTCAAGGCACTCAAAACACCGCAAAAATATTGGAGTGGTGTTTTTATAAAACCAAATACTGGTCCAATCACAACAATTTATGGTGTACGTCGCTACTATAATGGTAAATTTGCAAAGGATTACTACCATCGTGGCATCGACTACGCTGGGGCTGCGGGTTCACCTGTAGTTGCACCCGCAGGTGGAAGAGTCGCTTTAGTAGGAAGAGTATCTGAAGGGTTTCGGATTCACGGTAACGTAGTTGGCATCGATCACGGTCAAGGAGTGACAAGTATTTTCATGCACCTGAGTCGCATTAATGTTAAGGAAGGCGATGTTGTCCAACCAGGTCAAGTCATTGGTGCGGTCGGATCAACAGGGGCTGCTACTGGTCCACATTTGCACTGGGGTTTATATGTCAATGGGCAATCTGTGGATCCAGTACCCTGGCGAACCGAACTGATTAATTAGTAAAAATAATTAATTTTATCTCTACTAATTAATATGTTTGGTGGTTATTTTTCATGGTGCAGAGTAAATTGGATTCGTGCCGTCACTGACTTGCTGAGGTGGTTAATATGATAATGAGCGTTATGAGTATTGAAAAAATTGTAGAACAAGCTCTCCAGGATGGTTATCTGACACCAGTCATGGAAGCAGAAGTCGGACGAATTTGCGATCACGCTTCAGAACTCTCAATTGAAGAGTACATGGCGCTCGATCAGCTCATGGGGGCTTTATTAACTGGGGAAGTGGTGGCGGTACCACGCAAACAGTTTATTAACGTTATGGAAGAATTAGTGCTGACGGAGGCGATCGCCAGGGTCGCAGAAATTGAAGCTGCTAGTGAAAGTTCGCTTGATGTCGGAGACATTGCCGCTTACGCCCTAAACCGCCTACCACCCCTATATGCAACGACAGAAGAAGGTGCCAACTTCCAGCGCCAACATGCTAAGACAGAACTTCAGGAATTAATTGCCCAGCAAGTCAATGCAGCGATCGCCCGTAACCTCCACAGACCGAATGATGGAACACCTGTTGCCAGTAAAAATACTGGCAATGAGGTATTGCGTCAAGTAAGTACCTTACTCCAAGCTTATGCTCCACATTTTGAGCAAAAATCACAACAATAGTTATTGGTTATTTGTCAAGAGTGAGTTGTTAGTAGACAAAAAGCAACTTACCAAGCATATTGGACTTTGGAGAAATGACTATTGACGCACTTCTACTTTTGTGCTTATTTTTACTTGGTTATACAACATTCGCACGTCAGTATTACGCATTCTCAAGCAGCCGTGGGATACAGAGGTTCCTACCAGTTTCTCTTCTGGTGTGCCATGAAAGCCAATTTGATTGCGTCCATCTGACCAAAAACCAATCCATCGATCCCCTAAAGGACTATCAGATCCAGATGGAAATATTTGACCGGTAATTGGGTGACGCCATATTGGTAATGGTTGCTTGTTTATAACTTGATAAGAACCTATAGGCGTTTCCCAACCTTTTTTACCAACACCAATTGGATAACTAGCAATCACCTGACCAAATCGGTAAACATAAACACGGCGATCGCTTAAATGTACAACGACTTGTGTCTCTTGAGATGCAAGGTTGTTAGATAATTGTTGTGTAGCTGTTTGAGCAAATAGTGCATTTTGCTGATAATATCCATTTGCATTCTGTTTGTTACCCAGCACAAAGTCCCACGGCTTCTGAACGGTTGTTGCTGCGTTCGCTGTGAGTTTTTCACCTGTCTCCAACTTATGAGTTGGTGTCTTAGAAGCAGTGAATCTCGAATGCACAGCGAGATATAGTATTGCTGTACTAAAACAGAGCAACATTGCTGCACGCGTTACAAATTCATTTCTTACCATTGCTATCGCCTATTCTCTTCAGCATACCCAGTTAGCTTTTATCTTATCTAAATTCACCTGTCATACGAAGAGGAAAGAGGGAGCAAGGGGAGCAAAGGGAGTCGAGAGTTTGGAGTTGGGGGCAGGGAGATGAATAATTCCTGACTCCACACTCTCAATGTACAGACGTTTCAAATAGCGTGTCTCTATATCTTTGGGGCTCGCTTGCCTCCTGTCTCATATCTTCTATTTTTCAAAAATTCACAAAGTTTTCGCATTTTCCTTATAAATCTGATAGTCATAGTGGGCAAACTAAGGCTATAGCAATTTTGTGACTGCACAAACTTGAAAAACTCTAAGAAATAAATCTGACTTCTTGGAACTGTATAAGTGCAGTAGCAATCAAATACGAAGATGTGGGTGAAAGAAAAACTATGATTGAAAAACTATTGTTGGCTGTCTCGATTACATTTTCCCTCAGTCTATTTTTGCAAGTTCGTGGACCTCATCAACATCATGATGATGCTATTTATCAGCAGGCGACGAAAGTCACAACAAAAATTCTGGTAACTCTGAAAAAAAACTAACAAGCAGCAAGAGTCGGATGACAGAATTCAACAGACTTTTGGGCGATTTACCGACGATTTTTATTAAGATATCTAATATTTTTAACCCGATTGTGATTTAAGAAGAACACATAGTTCAGAACTCAGAACTCCCAGGAATTTCCGGAGCGTTCTATTTAATTTGGATGCTTTTTTTTCGCCACGTTTTCTGAAGATGAAAAAATTCCAAAAATTCTTTTTCATATGATTTGATCTGAGCCTTGAGGGTTGGGATGAACACAGTTGCACTCAAGGGACTTCATAGCTACAAAATCCTCAAAGCAAGAACGACTCTCACTGGAGTATTTTGAGGCAAAGCTCGCTCTAGAGAATATAGCTGTCCCGCTCGCGAGTGCGCGGTTATTGACGCACTCGCGAGCCTACCAGAATCCTCTGTCCGGCAGACGAGTGCGATATTCTCAACAACACAACAGTGAAACCGTTTTTATCGGAGGCGCACGGAAGCCGGGGGAAGCTTACAAGAGCGCACGAGCGAGTGCGAAGACGGTTGTCCGTTTAAGTAAGAGTGAAAAATGTAGCGGCATGTTTGTAGGTGATCATGAAAAATTCTTGTTAAGACACCTACCATCCGTAAATATCCAGCTGTATCTTTGAATGGAGAGAATAATAACTTTTGTCTCCTGACTGGTGATTCTTATATAGACGTAACAAAGCAGAGCGTCTCTACATTTCCGCGCGTCCTCTGTAAAAATTCGGCAAAATGTGCATAGCAAATTAATAGCCTTTTGGCAAGGATGAGTAGTCAGTTGTTCAGAGTAGCATAACTGTACATAACAAAATCCGTGTGATTACTACGCGATCATGACCTAATGAAGTGTTCCAGTCGTGAATCCGGCACTCTTGAGAGAAACATCTCACCGATTAGCAGGTCTAATTGATAGGGATGTTTTAAAGCCAGTACGATCTATGAGTCAATCGATTACTGTATCCTGGTCAACTGTTGAAACAAGGCTTCCGCAAGCGTCGGTACAAGTTGACAAACTCTCCAATCACGACCTGATTTTGCTCTGTCAATCTGGCTTGCGACCAGACCGTGCTGCTTTTGCGGAACTACTGCGACGCTATCAATCCCAAGTTGATAGAGTTTTATATCATTTGGCTCCAGATTGGGCTGATCGAGCTGATTTGGCTCAGGAAGTTTGGATTCGAGTTTATCGGAATATCAATCGGTTACAAGAACCAGCAAAGTTCCGGGGCTGGTTAAGTCGTATTGCGACCAACTTGTTTTACGATGAGTTACGCAAACGCAAGCGGGTTGTGAGTCCCTTGTCGCTTGATGCTCCCCGTTCAGTAGACGACGGCGAAATGGATTGGGAGATTGCAGGAGATACCCCAGGACCTGAGGAGGAACTGACCACTCGTGAGTTTTACGAGCAACTGCGTCTTGCGATCGCTGATTTGCCAGAGGTTTTCCGCACTACTATTGTCCTCAGAGAAATCGAAGGTATGGCATATGAAGAAATTGCCGAAATTACTGGAGTTTCCTTGGGAACAGTAAAGTCGAGAATAGCCAGAGCTAGAGCCAGATTGCAAGCTCAGCTGCAAAATTATCTAGATAGCTAAATTACAGTATTAATTCTTTAAATGTGTGGCAGAATTGAGAAATTCATTAAATTTTAAAGAAAATGCCAAGTGCTTGTGCCAAAAGGAGAAAAATTGATTTTTCCGGCTGAACCACTGTACGTACCCAAGTAGGAATTGGTAATAATGTTAAGATGAACACTGATTCTCAGTTTGATAACAGTTCCTACTTGCAACTTTATAAAAATTTGCTAGAAAGGAATGATAAGCATACCAATGAATCAACGGGTGCTATGCGTATGATGAAGCATGATGGCTTCGAGTTATTAAGTGCTTACCTCGACGGTGAGCTAACGGTTGCTGAACGAAAGCAAGTCGAAGAATGGTTGGCAAATGACCCAACCGTTCAAAGCTTGTATGCCCGACAAATAAAGATCAGGCAAGGCTTGCGGACTCTTCCAGTGCCACAGCCACAGCAGCCAGTAGAAGAAACAGTCCAGCAGGTGATGAAACGTTTGCACCGGCGTTCTATAACAGGGTGGATGTTTGGAGGTGTGGCGATCGCAGCTTGTGCATTCGGCGCTGTGTCTGGGTTGCTCATAAATGGTGAAGGACGGACACCTCAACTGGCTTATAAACAAACAACTACAGAACCAATAAAACAGGCACAAGCGAAATCGCAGCCGGCTAGTGGTTCACCACTGATGGTAGCTATTAATAACCCGGTGGTTCCAATTCCCAAAGCAGCGGAAGCCTCTCGTAGACCCCCAATCTATCAGGCACAGCCAACAGCCGGGCCGCATATGGAATAAAACCTAGATTAATTCACATCCCTACAGCAACACGCGATCATGGAGGTAAATAAGTGATGAGTTAAGTCAGGGGAATAAAGACAGGAGACAGAAGACAGGAGTGAGTAGAAAAATTTATAACTGAGAATTCCTAATTTATAACTCTTATTAAAGACGCACCACAGCGCCTTTCTATACTCATAACTCATAAAGCTTCGGGATCTGTAGTCCCACTCCACCAGCCATCAGGTAGTAAAACACCCCCTAATTGGTAAACGTCTTCACTCGTCATTAAATAAACCCAACCTAAGCCAAGCGAACCACTCTGTGGGTGATAGATTTCTACAAGTTGTCTATTGTAAAGATTTTCAGAGACAGCCTTTGCAGGCTGATAGTCTTCCAATTCGTCTAAAGCGCTCAAAACCGTCTTGTCGGTAAAAGAGAGTAAATATCCGTGTACCTGACTATCCCCAGGAATCATTGCTGGATAACCCATCGGTAAAGCAAATAATTTACCCAGTGCGAAAGCTTTCTTTGAGTCTACCACCTTACCAGCACAGTATCTTTGATAATTTGCTTCACCTGGTTTGAGAGTGCCGTAGACAAATACTCGTAGGCACAAAGGTGAATCAGTCAATTCAGCCATTCTTATTTCCTTCGTCTCCGCGATCGCCACTCCAAAATCTTTCGATGTATCTTCACCCACGCTTCTACTGTACACAAGCGATGATCTACCTGCCCAATTGCTTCCACTAGGCTATAGCTATAGAGAAGGCTCTTGAAAGAAAAAAGAAGGAATCAGGGGCGATCTCAATATAATAGGGGCTTGCATGAATCCTAGTTGATATTTACTACTTAATGGATACTTACGATAAACGTTGCCAGCTAGGTGCTTCTCGTCGTCGGCTTAAGGATGCCCAAGCTTTGCATAATCAATTGCTATAACTACTAACTGCTGAATTCTTCTTCAATAACCAACCGATTCCTCTATCTACCATTTAAAATGAGGCAGAGACGATTATAAATTAAGTAGGAGTATTTTTGGTGGAGTCCCGATATAACCCGGCAGAAATTGAGGAAAAATGGCAACATACATGGACTGAACTAGGCTTAGATCAGACCTCTACAGATAATAGCAAGCCTAAATTCTACGTTCTGGCAATGTTCCCTTATCCATCAGGCAACCTACATATGGGTCACGTCCGTAATTATACGATTACAGACGTTATTGCTCGCCTCAAAAGGATGCAAGGGTATCGGGTGCTGCATCCAATGGGTTGGGATGCCTTTGGATTGCCTGCTGAAAATGCCGCGATTGATCGCGGCGTTCCACCTGCACAGTGGACTTATCAAAATATCGCCCAGATGCGGCAACAGTTAAAGCCTCTTGGTTTGTCTATTGACTGGGATTGCGAAATTGCCACTTGTTCGCCAGATTATTACAAGTGGACGCAATGGATTTTCTTGCAGTTTTTGAAAGTTGGGTTGGCTTACCAGAAAGAAGCTGCAGTAAACTGGGATCCGATTGACCAAACTGTGTTGGCAAACGAACAAGTTGATAGCGAAGGACATTCTTGGCGGAGTGGTGCCAAAGTTGAACGGAAACTCTTACGGCAGTGGTTTTTGAAGATTACCGATTATGCTGAAGAATTATTAAATGACCTTGACAAGTTGACAGGTTGGCCTGAACGAGTCAAGTTAATGCAGGCAAACTGGATCGGTAAATCCACAGGTGCCTACTTGGAATTTCCGATTGTCGGAGTTACGACGGCAATGGATGAATTGTCTGTAGGAGCAACAAATCATCCTTCAGTGACTAAAATTGGTGTATACACTACTAGACCGGATACCGTCTATGGCGTAACTTACGTGGTATTAGCGCCAGAACATCCCTTGACGAAGCTTGTCACCACACCAGAACGGCTTGCAGCAGTGGAAACGTTTATTCAAGAAGTCTCCAACCAAAGCGAGTTGGAACGCACTGCAGAAGACAAGCCAAAGCGCGGTATTCCTACTGGTGGAATAGCAATTAACCCGTTCACTGGCGAAGAAATTCCTATCTGGATTGCTGATTATGTGCTGTATGAATACGGTACAGGTGCGGTAATGGGTGTACCGGCACACGACGCGCGGGATTTCAAGTTTGCCAAGGAACAGAATTTGCCTATCAAAGTCGTCATTGTGCCTCTAGATAATGAAGAGACGCGCTATGAGGCATCTCTAAAACAGGCATATACGGAAGCGGGAATTCTGGTAAATTCCGCTTCTTTTGATGGCATAACTTCAACTGAAGGTAAGAGTGCGATTGTAGAGTACGCGGAAAAACAAGGCTTTGGCAAAGCGCGGGTGCAATATCGCTTGCGCGATTGGTTGATTTCGCGGCAGAGGTATTGGGGCGCACCAATACCCGTGATCTACTGTCCGAACTGTGGCACGGTACCCGTCCCGGAAGAAGACTTGCCAGTGTTGTTACCTGATGATGTAGCATTTACAGGACGAGGCCCTTCACCCTTGTCTCAGATAGAAAGTTGGGTGAATGTACCTTGTCCAACTTGCGGAACAAGAGCGTTGCGGGAAACAGACACGATGGATACTTTTATTGATTCATCGTGGTACTTCTTGCGCTACCCTGATGCCAAGAATGAGCAACAGGTTTTCGACTCAGTGAAGACAAATGATTGGATGCCAGTGGATCAATATGTGGGTGGGATTGAACACGCGATTTTGCATCTGTTGTATTCGCGGTTCTTTACTAAGGTACTGCGCGATTCGCCTGGGGGCGATAGCTCCGCAAAACAAGGCTTGTTAAACGTTGATGAACCCTTCAAACGCTTGTTAACTCAAGGTATGGTGCAGGGAGTCACATACAAAAACCCCGTGACTAAGAAGTATATTCCCCCTGCACAAGTCGATCCCGCAAACCCTGTAGATCCAGAAACTGGTGAACAGTTGGAAGTCTTTAAAGAAAAGATGTCCAAGTCCAAATTCAACGGCGTCTATCCAGAGGAAGTCTTGGGGCAGTACGGGGCAGATACGGCACGGATGTTTATCTTGTTTAAAGCACCTCCAGAAAAGGACTTGGAGTGGGAAGACGCTGACGTTGAAGGACAATCTCGCTTCTTAAACAGAGTTTGGCGATTGGTGCAAGATTTTAGCACTCAGCCAAGAGCAAATGTAGCGGTGCAAAACGTTGCGTCTCTGACTAAACCCGAGAAAGAATTGCGACGGGCAATTCACACTGCTATTAAACAAGTGACAGAAGACTTAGAGGGCGAATATCAATTCAACACAGCTGTCTCTGAGTTGATGAAGTTGAGAAACTTCCTTGACGATGTGACTAGTAAAGATTCATCAGTTTATGCAGAAGGTATTCAGACTTTAGTTCTGTTGCTTGCACCCTTTGCACCACATATTTCTGAGGAATTGTGGCATCAGTTGGGTAATACCGAGTCAGTCCATACTCAAGCTTGGCCTAAGTTTGATCCGGCAGCGTTAGTCGCTGATGAAATAACTTTGGTGATTCAAGTCAATGGTAAAACCCGTGGTGCGCTTCAAGTTCCGGCGCAAGCAGATAAAACTGAGTTGGAGAAGTATGCGCTTGAGTCAGAAGTTGCTCAACGTCACATTGAGGGTAAGGTGATCAAAAAGGTGATTGTCGTACCAGGAAAGTTGGTTAATTTTGTGGTTTAAAGTTTATTGTTGGAGTCTATTAACAGAGCAAATAAATCGGTCATTCGGAACAGTCAGAAAGCATACAACCCAAGCTTTTTTAATTTTTAATGAGAGCTTAGCGGTACTAATACCAAATTGAAAAAAGAATGCGACAGATGTTCATGTAGGGGCGATCTTCGTAGCGAAGCGCGAGTCTTCTCACTCGGGGAGACGCAATCATGCGAACGAGCGTCACGGTGAGACAGCCCTGAAGGAGGGTTAGCCCGACCTAGGGGACTGCGATCTTCGCAGCGTTAGCGAGTCCTCGAGCGTCACCCGTTAGCGTTAGCGTCAGCGAGTCCTCGAGCGTCACCCGTTAGCGTTAGCGTTAGCGAGTCCTCGAGCGTCACCCGTTAGCGAGTCTTCTCCCAAGGGGAGACGCTTCGCGAACGAGCGTAAGGGCGAACAGCCCTTACGATTGATTGAGATGTTACAAAGATTTTTGAAATTGGTATAAGTTATGCTTCTGGGATACCTGAAGAGTATCACTATTTATTTCTATACTGACTCTGGACAAATATGATATGATGTCCGTCAAATTAACCAGGCGTAAAAGAAACCCACCCTCAGCCCCTTCCCGCTTGCGAGGAGCGAGGTAGAGTTCAGACGGAATTAAGGTTAATTTACCGGACATAATATGACTCTTTAAAGCCACAACTATACATAAATCGCTCTATAAGGGAACTAATAACATTCAGAGTATCTAAATAAACTCTTGCTCAAATATTCAAAGGTTTTATTTACACACAAAAAGACGCTTGAGAGTTTTGCTCACCCAAGCGCTACTCTGTATAAAACAATACCAAATCATCTTTTTGCTGCAACATTTGGAATCCACAATACCTTATTAATTAGGGATATTGTCAAGAAACCTGTAGCAAACACATGGTGAAGTGGTATCACTCCTTGCACTTATCCAAAATATCTTTTTTGGTGTCTCAGAGGGAATTACCTGAGTGACACTTTATTAACTGACACTGGTAGTATGTATCAGTAACTTGTAATAATTTTAGCAAGTCATATTTAATCCGGCTTCTTGAGCGTTGGGTAGCAGGGTAAAGTGTCTTGCTGATATCCATACTAATTCATTACTAGACTGATTGGAGATTTCCGGATAAAGTTCCCTCCGTTCTCTCCACCTTGAAAAGAAAAGAGGAATCAATGCTTTAAGGCAATCACCAAAACAGTGCGCTCGTGCGCTCGTAAAAAATAAAATTAATTGCACGAGCGCACTCCTGAAGGTTAGACAACTGCCGTCTTCGCTACTAGCTGATCACAAGCCATCCAAAAGACATTCAGAAGGCAGCTATGCTGAGGGCAGCTATGAGTCACGGGAACCCACGCTTAAAAACGTGGGATTGAAATAAGGACGCCGTATTTCTTGTGGCACTCTCCTCGAAATACATTTTTATTGCAAAGCTCGCGGGAGAGAGTACTCTCTCCCGCAGACGAGCGCATTTTGGTGGGCTTTAAACCCACCCCGTGCATGATTTTTAGGCAATTTACCTTCTGCCCTCTGCCAACTCCATTGGAGACGCTACGCGAACGTACTTCTGCCTTTCTTTTGTAACCGCCAAGCAGAGCCACCGGTGAAGGCACTGCCAAAAATTTTATGATCTGAGTGAATTGTTAAGCCTTGTAAAGCCAGTTGCCTGGAACGTCCTTCTCCACCTACACTAGCTGCTAGATGGATAAACCATGCATGTAAAAACTGATAGCAGTAACTCCAATCTCTTGAAATTGTTGCTACTGGTTATTTCCTTACCCTTAACAATATGTCTTAAATTAAAGATATATTGTTAACATTAGTGAAAAAAGCTGAAAAGATTGAGGGACTTTTGCTGCTATGGGTCTTGTAGGCGTCTTATTGCTAAATCTCGGTGGTCCAGATAAACTAGAGGATGTTGGACCGTTCCTGTATAACTTGTTTTCCGATCCAGAGATTATCCGCCTACCCTTTCCCTGGATGCAAAAACCCCTGGCTTGGATCATCGCCTCAAGGCGAGTTCAAAAATCGCAGGAAAACTACAAGCAAATTGGTGGCGGTTCTCCATTGCGACGCATCACTGAAGCCCAAGGACAAGCCTTGAAGGAACAGTTGCGTGTTTTGGGACAAGAGGCGAATATCTACGTTGGAATGCGTTACTGGCATCCTTACACGGAAGAGGCGATCGCTCTAATTACTCAAGACAAGATTGAACGTCTTGTAATTTTACCTCTTTATCCCCAGTTTTCTATCAGTACCAGTGGTTCCAGCTTCCGGCTTTTAGAAAGACTTTGGCGAGACAACTCTCAACTCCAACAGATTGATTACACGGTTATTCCTTCCTGGTACAAACAAAGCGGTTACCTCCAAGCGATGGCTGAATTAATTGCTCAGGAAGTGGACAAATCCGAAGATCCAGAGCGAGTTCATATCTTTTTCAGTGCCCACGGTGTTCCCAAAAGTTATGTTGACGAAGCAGGCGATCCCTACCAGCAAGAAATTGAGGAGTGTACGAACCAGATTATAAAAACTCTCAATCGACCGAATTCTCATACCTTAGCTTATCAGAGTCGTGTGGGTCCAGTGGAATGGCTTCAACCTTATACAGAGGATGCAATTAAGGAACTCGGCGACAAAGGCGTGAAGGATTTGGCTGTTGTGCCTATCAGTTTTGTCTCAGAACATATTGAGACATTACAAGAAATTGATATGGAGTATCGGGAAGTCGCTGAAGAATCAGGAATTCATCACTTCCGACGCGTGCCAGCCCTTAACACGAATCCAATATTTATTAGCGCGCTCGCCGATATGGTTCTTGAGGCGTTGAAATCACCTAATCTGAAACTCTCGCAAGTCAGTCAGATGAAGAAAAAGGTGAAAATCTATCCACCCGAACGTTGGAAGTGGGGTATGACGTCTTCAGCCGAAGTTTGGAATGGTAGAATCGCCATGCTTGGCTTTATTGCCTTGATTATCGAGTTGATTACTGGTCGTGGTTTACTGCATATGATTGGGATTTTGTAGCAGTTAGCATTGCGCTCGCGCTATGTTCGTAGTTGCGCTTTAGGGCTAAAGCAGCGCTGAAGCGCACGGACAGATTCTTCCCTTAGGGAAACCCCTGACGCTCGTGCCGACGCTCCTTCGTCGCTACCGCTGACGCTCGAAGACTCGCTAACGCTGCGCTAACGCTCTTATCCTGCGGAGGGAAACCCTCAAAGCAGCACTGGTCTCACCTCGGACGTACTGTCCTCAACTACAAGCCTTTTTTATGATGTGGATTTATGACATGCAGTACTAAGTGCTAATTGCTTTTTAGTATAGTACTCGGTCTTGGCATAGACACTAAGAATGGTTTGACCGATTTCAAAAAACGTCCCTTCTTGTTCATCACCAGAAAACTGTAAATTCGGATATTTGGCTGCAAGTTCGTCACAAGTTGCAGCTTTTGCTTTCATCTCGTCTGGTAAAAGCCCTGTAGAACCGATGTAGAAAACTAAAGGACAAATTTTATCCTGGTAAATTCTTTCTACATATTTCTCTAATTTATGACTTGCTGTCGTCAAAGCTGCAACCATTTCCTCTTTGCTGACTGCTTGATCATTCCAATTCTGCAAAACCTGCAAGCTCAAACTAGCACCGACTTTCGTCAGTAAACCCTCAAGGATGCCGTTTTTCTCCAATCCGAGAAAGTCATCAAAAATTGGTTTCATCAAGTCATCCACTTTCGTAATTTTTATCCGCGATGACAGTGGTTTGTGTCTAAAAGCGATTTGAGGAACGAAAGCCATCTCAAAAGTAGGAGGATTGAGTTTCTCTCCAGTCTCTGTATCGTAAGCTTGATACATCCTATCTAGAAATTTATTTGCCGATGGAATCTTGCTGAGGTTGAGAATATCTTTGCTACCAATGTCAATTTTATAACTGACTCGCGAATCAAGAGTGCCGTTGGCTAAAGCTTCCTTGATATCGCTGTATTCGTTAGTTGTTGGGAAGTTGATGTATTGGTTTTTGGAAAGATAATGCTTTTTTAACTCTTCTAATTGTTCTGGTAAAAAGATATCTGATTCTTGTTTCAAGCAAGCAGAAATTATACTAGAAAGAATTTTGATTTCCACAAGTTGCTCGAACACATCATCAATGTGATCATACTGCCCGTAAAAAGGAACAAGGGGTAAATTTTCTATTTCGATGTTATATTCAGTGCGGAAGTTAAACTCCTGTGCTTCGAGTACGCCTTTTTGCTGAAGCAAATCAAAGACTTTTTTACTACTAATCTTTATTTGCAGTGACTTCACATTAACTTCACCATCGCTGACGATGGTGTAATTATTAAAGGTAGCTAGATCGTTCACCAATAAACCTGCAACCTCAATAATTGGGGTGTTGTCTTCAGCTTTAACAAGTCTGACTTTACGAGAAATCAGCATATTGATAGTCGCAGTGTTGCGATTAATCTCAAATACACCCATCTCCACATATTCACTTCGATTTACATATTCCGTTGTCAGCCAAGGCTTAATCAGGTTGCCATTTTCATCTCTGGAGCCATTAACTCTTTGAATGCCTTTTCGTTGGTAATTTTCCTGTAGGTGTTTGAGGTTAACGATAATGCTGTGACGATGTTCTTCCAAAATCTTCAGCAGTTCGATTAGAGAAATTTTCTCATTTACCTGAACTCTATCTCTAATTTCATGCTCGCACAAGACATTGGGATAAAAGAGTGCAATGTCAATATCTTGGGCAAAATCAGCAATTTGTTCGTTGGTTAGTGCTCGAAAGTGTTTTTCCGTCAAAGTAGCGTTAAAAGTACTGGCGATCGCATATTTCGCAGTATTTAAATGCCCTTCAGCTAAATTTGCCTTCGCAAACGCGTACACGGACTCATCATTCTGTGCAATAGGAACATTTAACTGTTCATACGCTAATGCGGTGATTTGCTTGTATTTATAGACAGTAGCCTCATCCTCTGGCTTTAATCCATAAATTTTCAACGTCCCTACCGTACCATTAATTTTTTTTGCACTTCTAGAGAAGAAAATTTGATAGCTGTAATCAGCCGCAAGAGTTTCTTCTATCACTGGCGCAACTGAGCCACCTAAAAGTTTGGCAGTGCTGTAAATAGCGTCATAAACTTCTTTCACATTCCCGGCTTTAATACATAAACCTGATACTGTGTTAGCAATCTTGGCAAGTAGTTTAAAGTCAGAAGCATTGGAATAAGCAATCGTGTTGACAAAAACATTCATGCCACGTAGTTCAGAGCAGATCAACTCTAACGCTCTGACTTCTGCACTGGGACTGCTATCATTAGCGTAGCCATCACTGTGCAAAGTTATGCCTGTAACCTCTTCAGCATTAATTAGAGATTTCGCCATCTCCATTGCTTGGGAGATACAAGTTAAATAGGTAGCCTGAATTTGTTTAATTTCTTCCAAGTAGGGAGAATTGTGTTTCATCACTTCTTGAATAGAGATTCTTTGGAAGTGACAAGTGACGTCTCCTTTGGAAGAATAGGAGATTAAAGTCACAACCAGTTTAAAATTGATGTACTCGTCAAGTGTCAAAAGCTTAATTAGAGTCTCTTTCAACGCCTGAATATCATATGACATCGAGCCAGAACGGTCGATAATAATGATACTATGAGCTAAGGCTTGCTTTTGAACGCTATTGCTTCTTTCAATATTGACTCTATCTACTAAGTAGTAAGCTTTTTCTTTACCAGCAAAGTCGTAAAGGGTGAACTTTGTTTTCTGATTGGTAGATTTATTAACGTTTGTCATATTTTCACATACCTTAGTAAAAGTCAGCAAATTTTAGACTTTAGACTGAGAATCTAAAACCTCAAGAAAACTCATGCCAAATTAATTCTCGCTCTTGGCATCAAACAACAGATTATGAAGATATAACAAATCGGATTTGAAATACCCAACGCTTCTATGCCTCAACTTTGGGAACCAAAGCGCAGCACTGGCTCTTCTTGAAAAGAGGGCGAAGAAAAAGAAATGATCTAACGCCGCTTCATGGAGAAACGGTATAACCGAATATTGAGTCTAATGCATGATGTAAGAATTACGGAGCGCGTGTGAGTGCTAATTCACCTTACAAAAAACTTATAGTTCTTCTTATATAGTACACCTGTACTGTAAAAATGTCAAGTTGCAACAAACAGAACGAACGACTTGACTCCGCGTTCACCATCGAATGTTGCGAGATGGTACTCAGCATGAGGCAGTTTTAGCAACTCGCACAATTCAGACGCAATCTTTTCTGCCCAATCTTCACCTGTGGGAATTTTTTCTATCCCAATGCTTAGGGTGTTGTACCTGATTTTCTTATACAGACATAAACCTCGCTCCTGATCATGAAACCAGAACTTTTCTCTAGTTCCTATTTCCTCAGTATACTGAGAAACATATGGTAGGACTGTAATTAATACGAAACTTCGCGTAACTGTTCACTGGAGTCGCGGGAATTGGGCAGGAATGGACAATGTGAGCGGCATCGGAGAGTCGCCAAGATGTTGAAGGAACAAAGAGACGGTATGATTATCAGTGGCGATCGCTTCTAGAAATCCGGGTTAAGGTGGGGTAAAACTTAAGCTCAAACCCTGGTTGGTTAGGTATTTTCAGACTTGTGTATACACCGTAGTTGATACTCCGCGCCTCCTCACTCCTTACTAAAATCAACCACCCGGTCTAAAATAATCGAGGAGGCGATCGCCCGAATCTGCCCGAATCAATGCTACGACAATATCAGGTAAAGCACCTAAGCTGGGGTAAACTAGGTAACGTGGCTCCCAGCGAGGGTGAAATTTGTCTTTATAAGCGTACAAACCTTGGAAGTTGTAGAACCGTTCCAAATGTTTGTATAAATAGTGCAATACTTTTTCTAAGCGGCGAGACTCTGCGGTTTCACCAACTCCAGCAAGGACAGAAAGACCAATATTAAAGCTGTCGTACCCTCTTTCCTTATAGTATTGAAACATAGAAATAAATAAAAAGTCCATCATGCCATTCTCAATGGCACGACGATAGCGCATGAGATCGTTCGTAATTTCGTTGAGTTGGTACTCCGGTAACAGGTTGGTAAAAGCGACAATTTCTGAGTTGGGGGAATGTACCACAGCAATTTCACATTCCCGCAGGTAAGTTTCATCAAACCAACCTAAAGAAAAGTGTTTTTCTGAACCTTGCACCATTTGCAGCCATTCGTCGCTGACTGGTTTCAATTGGCGCAATAAGTCATGGGAAATTGGCGGTTGGTAAAATTTGACTTTGTACCCCATCTTTGTCATGCGATTCAGAGGGGTTCTGAGATTCTTGCCTGCCTTTCCTTGTAAGGAAAAGGCGTTCAGATCAACCACCCCTTCTTTGCCAATATTCAGAACTTTAAACCCTAAAGACTTGTACATGTCTATCTCATCGGGCAAAGTTTGGTAGAACGCCGGGTACCAGTCATTCCGTTGGCAAAATTGCTGGAAAGCAATAATAACCTCCTGACGATCTTCAATCGGACCAATGGGATCTCCCAAGGCGATCGCACCTCTTCCTTTTGGAACATAAGCGATGACACTACGACCGGAAGGACTAAAATAGTAATTTTTGTCACTGAGTAAAGTAAATGCTGCTAATGAAGAGCAGCCGTACTGTTCTACGATTTCTCTTGCCCTATGCCGCTCTCGTAATTCAGTAGAATCCCGTACAAAAACGGGTTTTAAAAGCATTAATAAGGCATAAGTAAAGGTACTTGCAGCGATAACATAGATCGAATTGGCGAAAAAAGTGCCAAACGTAGTTTTTGGCTTTAGTCCCAGATTATCTTCCGTAAAGAACATTGCCAGAGTTTGACCTACGGCTTCACTCCAATTAAACTCCTCCGAAAATTTGCCGTCTAATAAGTAAAACCCAATAGTTCCATATGCCAAGGTAAAGAGTAAGGCACCTATCAATACCCGGACTCCCTGTGCTATCGAAGGAGGGTCTGATTTTGCTGTAAAAACATGTCGCATCAAAAGTAATTGCGCTAGCAAAACTCCTGATAGAACACTTTCTTCAAAATCCAATCCCTTAAGTAAGTTACTGATGATGGAAATAATGAGTAAACCAATGGTAAGCAACCAGGCGACTCGTTTCCGGCGCAACAAATTTGTTGCGAGTGTCAGCAAAACAAACCCAGTTAGTGCTGCGAATATATGACCACTGGCAGTAATCTCAAAGGGCAAAAAGTGCTTCAACCAGTGATTTCGCCCGTGTTGGTTTGGTGTCACTGATGACACCAAGTTCACAACCCCAACTAATCCGGTTAGGATTGCTGCACTCCAAAGTCCGAGTCGATTTCTTAAGTCATTAGTCATTAGTCATTAATTAAGAGATATGAGGCAGGGGTAAGCATAACGGCAATTAGCATAAAAGTCTGTCATGTAAACAAACATAGCAATCTATCAGCCTAACCTTTACAGATAATACATCCTGATGATTGATAACTAATAGCTGAATGCTTACACGCAGAGTAGAAATTGGGATAACGTAGACCGGAGGGGTTTTACTTGTTCTTTATATTAGTTTTGTTGTAGTGCACCTAAATTAAATACTAGTAAACGTTAGAGTAAGAAAATTGCCAAGACAGGCACTTTATGAATTAGAAATAAATGATTATTTCATCCAAAACCATAATTTATTCTTATTCTTATTTTGTTCTAAGCTGATGTCCGTAGCGTGGGCTATCTGCGAGAGTTGAAATTGCTCGCCGACAAATGTTAAAGAATCTGCTAGGTGTTCGCGCCAATAGGTCCAAGTATGACTTCCAGGATACTTACGAAACATATTATAAATTTTTTGTTGCTTAAGCACCTGAGTAAAATCTCTAGCTTGTTCAAGTTCTTCAGTATCTGAAGTACCTGAATCCAGGTAAACACGCAACCGTTTTTTAGCTTCTGGCGAGATGGTGTCAACATAACTTATCGGACTATTTTGCGGACCGCTCTTATCCTTAAAATAACCACTGTGACTAAACAAAATAGAGAAGTTATTTAAGTTATGCAATCCCACATTCATTGCGCCCCAACCGCCAGAAGATAGTCCTCCCATCGCCCAAAAATCAGGGTTGAGTATTGTCCGATAGCGGCTTTGGACGATTTTTACAAGTTCGTTCCCAACTGCTGTAGAAACTTTACCGTGAGGACCATCAATATATTGAGGGTCCCAACGAGCGCTTGAACCACGATCATCATTACCATCGGGTGTAATCACAATACTAGGTGAAAGCTTCCCTGACGCATACAGTTTTGTGAGGGTTTTGAGTGCAGCCCCCTTCTGTTCAAACCAGTCTTTGGGATTCCCGTGTCCGCCATGAAGCAGAAAAATCACCGGATAGCGCTGAGTGGGGTTTTCTACATATCCTGGAGGTAAAGAAACGCCATAAGTCCGATTTTCTCCCATAATCGGGCTATAGTAAGACTCAATTTCATAAGTTAGGGCAATAGTCTCGTTGGCAGTTGGTTGCGGCGGTAGGATGTTTGGTGTTGGCTGTGCTTGTAAACCAGGTAAATAATCACAGCTGGCTAAGGTGAGTACAGAAACCAGCATAAGAATTTTAGGTCTAAAGGAGTTCATAAATATTTTCCGTAGTCAGTTTACAGTAATTTAGCTAAGAGTATATACAA
>JAQYWN010000414.1 GCA_029379265.1 Rhizonema sp. NSF051 | reverse complement strand
ATATCATAAATAATAAATTAATGTTTTTCTGAGATAATCAATTTTGATAGCAGTGCTAAGCAATAGCTATATGTATGTCTGGAATTTTACGAACGAGTGAGCGGACTTGTTTTGTACCAAAAGCTTTGCCGAAAACGGCAAACTTTATAAGTATCGGAATAATCTCTCACTATCGAGTATACCGTAATTAGCTCAACAGGAAAAACTAACCTAAGCTAAGCTAGGAACCAGCTTCAGCAATTTTGGACATGAGTTCAAAGCAGTGTGAGCGTGTTCATACGGTCGTAAATCTAAGCTATAAAATCTTAAGCATACCGTAATCAGAAAGATATTCCCCTCGTCATTGTCATCTGTCCTTAGTAGAATAATTAAGAAGTGTGGTGCGTCGGAGAAGTGACTTTGAATACCTGGATGGTTAACTCAATCTAAAATCTAAAATTGGTATGACATACATAAAAAGCGGTTTTCAAGAATTTCTTACCAACCTTGAGGGTTTTGATCAATTACCATCTGAGGAGATTGCTAGCATATCACAACAGATACAGCCCTGGCGCTACCGCATAGGACAGAAGATTCTCGGTAAAGAAAAATTAGCCGAGCGAGTCGGAATTATTTATGAAGGAAAAGCGAGGTTGTTGGCATACGATCCCCGCACAAAAATGCCAACCACTTTAGAATTGCTAGAGACAGGAGCAATGATCGGCGAGGTAAGCTTGTTACGGGACATAGCTTGTGAAACAGCGATCGCTTCGACCGAAGTTATCTGTTTAACAATTGGTACGGCAGACTATTTGCGCTTAATAGATTTATACCCAGCATTTGCGTCTGTACGTAAAAAACGGACTCACTTGGTAGAAATCTTTGAACTCCTTGGTACTCAGTTAGAAATGCAAGCTTTGGGCGGCGCAAATCTCAAAGAAATTGCTCTAAATGCTTTAGGAGGAGCGAAGGTACATTACCTTCCATCAGGAAGAACTCCGTTAAATCAACTCGACAGCGAAAACATTTGGTTTGTGAGTGGTGGTGTAACAGTCACTGATTTCTCACCTGGTTCTCGTTTAGAATTAAGTAGTGAGGAAAATAGCGTAGAGGTTCAAGGAAAAAATCAGTCGGCGCGTTTGATTGGTTTGCAACCTTGGGATTTGTCATTGCTAGACTCTCCAGTTCAGATAACTGTGGATGATACAACATTAGAGAGCAATGATGAAGAGATTCCCTATGCACCAGATATTGAACTACCAGAATTTGAACAATATAGTAGCCCAAAAAGTAAACGAAAAACTAAAAAATATCCATTTTTTAGCGGGAAGGGGCAATTAAACTCTGCGATCGCCTGTTTCCAAATGGTTTCAAAACACTTGGAAATGCCATTTCGACGGGAGGTTATTCGCCGCATCTTCAATGACCAAATGAAGCGTCAAGGAACTATATCATTTCCAGTTTGTGCTTACTTGGCAGAATTGATTGGACTCAAAGCACAACTGGTAGATATACCCACTGCTGCGATAACGCGCATTCCTACACCAGCACTGATTCGCTATGCTGATAGCTTTGCTGTTTTATATGAAGCGGAGACGAATCATGTCGTTGTAGGTATACCATCCAAGGGAATCTTACGCTGTAAACCCACTGAACTGCTGGCAAAACTAGAGATCGAAGAAACCAACTATCAGCCTCAGGTGAGGGTATTGCTCGTCTCCCAAACCAAAGCAACACCTCAGCAACGCTTTGGTTTGAAGTGGTTTCTTCCCTATTTGTCAAGTCATCGCCGAGTCCTGATAGAAGTTTTTGTTGCTTCTTTATTCGTACAGTTAGCAGCGTTAGCAAACCCACTGGTTGTCCAGTTAATTATTGATAAAGTCATCACTCAAAATAGTATTGGCACCCTAAATGTTTTGGGTATTTTACTATTAGTGGTAGGGCTATTTGAGGCCGTAATGACAACATTGCGGACTTACTTATTTGTGGATACAACCAACCGTATCGACATGGGTTTGGGATCGGAAATTATCGATCACCTTCTACGTCTACCGTTACGGTATTTTGAACGCCGCCCTGTAGGAGAACTGTCCACTCGCATCAACGAGTTAGAAAATATCCGCCAATTTCTTACCGGAACTGCTTTAACAGTGGTGTTAGATGCTTTGTTTTCGGTGGTTTATATTGTCGTGATGCTGTTTTACAGTTGGAAACTAACCGTTGTTGGTTTAGGAACAATTCCGATATTTATCACACTCACTTTAATTGCTGCCCCGACTGTAAGCCGACAGTTACGGAACAAAGCCGAACGCAACGCCGAAACTCAATCTTATTTAGTCGAGGTGATGTCGGGAATTCAAACAGTGAAAGCGCAGAATATCGAGTTAAGAGCGCGTTTTTCCTGGCAAGAGCGTTATGCTCGTTTCGTAGCAGCTGGTTTTAAAACCGTCGTCGTCTCCACCCTCGCCAACTCAACCAGTAATTTTCTCAACAAACTCAGCAGCTTGCTTGTGTTGTGGGTGGGAGCTTATCTTGTGCTGCAAAAAGAATTAACTCTAGGTGAATTAATCGCCTTCAGGATTATATCCGGTTACGTCACTAGCCCCATATTGCGCTTGGCTCAACTTTGGCAAAACTTTCAAGAAACTGCATTATCTTTGGAGCGTTTAGGCGATATTGTTGATACACCCCAAGAAGCAGAACAAGATCGCCTCAATATTCCCTTACCTTCAATTGCCGGAGCGGTAAAATACGAAAATCTTTCCTTCCGATTTGGCACGAGTGGGCCATTGCAACTTTGCAATGTCAATCTGGAAATTTCTTGCGGTCAATTTGTCGGAATTGTTGGACAAAGTGGATCGGGGAAAAGTACGATGATGAAGTTGCTACTCAGACTTTACGAAGCTGAGTCTGGTAGAATTTTAGTAGATGGTTATGACATTGCTAAGGTAGAACTCTACTCTCTACGGCGACAAATTGGTGTCGTTCCTCAAGATACATTGCTGTTTGATGGAACAGTTCAAGACAATATTGCCCTAACTAATCCCGATGCATCAACTGATGAAGTCATTGAGGCTGCTCGCATTGCAGTTGCTCATGAGTTTATTATGAACTTACCCAACGGTTATAATACGCGAGTGGGTGAAAGAGGTGCAGCACTTTCCGGTGGACAAAGGCAAAGAATTGCGATCGCTCGCTCTGTTTTACAAAAACCAAAATTACTAGTTTTAGATGAGGCTACCAGTGCTTTAGATTATCCAACAGAAAGACAAGTCTGTCTTAATTTAGCTAAGGCATTTGAGGGTAGCACAGTATTTTTTATCACCCATCGCCTCAACACCGTTAAAAATGCAGACATGATTGTTGTTATGGATGCTGGAAAAATTATTGAACATGGCAACCATAATGAAATGATGGCTTTGAAAGGTCATTATTACTACCTTTACAATCAACAAGAAGCGAAGTTGTAAGGAGGTAGGAGTTAGTAAATAGTAGTTTTTTTAACAAATAACAATCATCAACCACCAACCACCAATTAACAACAACCATGACTCAATTAAATGAGAATTCACTCAACGGCAACTATCGAAAACAAAATGATCAACCGAAAGTTAACGTAGGTTCTCGGTTGCTGACTACTGAAACTAAAAAGTCAAACTCAAGGGAAGTTGACTTCAAGGGTTACAATTTTGAGCATTCCGTTGTACTCCGTCAATCTCCATTTTGGTCCCGTGCAATCATGATGACATTGATGGCATCAGCTTGCTTTGGGGTTGCTTGGGCTTACTTAGCGAAAATCGAGCAAGTCGTACCGGCGACAGGGCAATTAAAACCTGAAGGAACGGTAAAAGAAATTCAAGCTCCAATTAATGGAGTGGTTAGAGAAGTTTTTGTCAAAGATGGACAAAAAGTTAAACCTGGAGACTTATTACTTACTTTTGACTCGATTGCCAGTAAAGCTGAACTAAGTTCCTTGCTAAAAGTTCGGGCTTCATTAATGCAAGAAAACCAGATTTATCGCCATTTAATGGAGTTAGGTTCGGCTGAAGCTGCAGAAAGACAATTTATGCAAGGCAACTTATCAAAAGAAACTGTCTTTCTATTGAAAAATCGGGCAGCTTTATTAGCAGAAAACGAACTCTTTCGGACTGAATTAAAAAATTCTGGGACAGGTAAGAATTTAGGTTTTGATGAACGACAACGTCTGCTAGCTACCAAAACAGAGCTAGATTCTCGTTCGGGTGCAGCCCAAATGCAGATCGAACAAAGTAAGAAGAAAGCGTCTCAAAACTTAGTCCAAATCAGTGCTAATAGAGCGAGTTTAGCTATTGAGCAGAACATTTTAAATAGAATGAAAAATTTGGTGGACGAAGGCGGAATATCTCAGCTTCAGTTTCTCCAACAGAAAAAACAAGTGGAAACCCTGACTGGGGAAGTGCAGAAATCTCAGGAGGAACAGTTACGCTTAAAATATGAAATTGCCCAGGGACAAGAGCAGTTGAAAAATGCAGTCGCTGTTTCTAGTAAAGCTGTGGTGGATAAGATAGCTGACAATAAAAAGCGTATGTCCGAAATAGATAGTCAGTTAAGTAAAATTCTTTTAGAAAATGAACAGCATTTAGCTGAGAATAATAGCAAAATTGCTCAAGCTCAATTAAATATTAAATATCAAGAAGTTCGCGCTCCTGTCGCCGGAACTGTCTTTGATTTGCAAGCAAAGAACCCTGGCTTTGTAGCAAACTCCACCCAAAAACTTTTGCAAATTGTCCCAACAGACAGTTATATCGCTGAGGCTTTTGTGACAAACAAAGATATTGGTTTTGTACGGGAAGGAATGAAAGTTGATGTAAGAATTGATACTTTTCCTTTTAGTGAATTTGGCGATATTAAAGGAGAAGTCGTTTCGATTGGATCAGATGCATTACCACCCGATCAAACACACCAGTATTATCGTTTTCCAGCGAAAATACATTTGGATAGACAATCACTAGCAGCTGAAGGTAAAAATATCTCCTTGCAGTCAGGAATGGCTGTCACCGCTAACATTAAAGTGCATGAAGAACGAACTGTCATGAGTTTGTTTACAGAGATGTTTACCAAGCAAATTGATAGTATTAAAGAAGTGCGGTAAGCAAATGCGCGATCGTGCGATTAGTAATTAGCAATTAGCCATCCCATAATGATAAGAGAAGATAGAATTGAACCTGGTCTCGGACAAGAATCTGTCTGGGATTATCCTCGTCCACCGCGCCTAGAAGACACCAACAAACATATCCAAATAATTTTTAACGGTGTCACTATTGTAGATACTCATAGTGCAAAGCGTGTTCTGGAAACAAGTCATCCACCAGGATATTATATTCCGCCGACTGATATCAAAATGGAGTACTTGATCCTAACGCCACAATCAAGTTTTTGTGAATGGAAAGGAAGTGCCAATTACTACACGATTCGCGTCAACGATAAAGAAGTCCAAAATGCTGCATGGTTTTATTCTAATCCTACCGACTACTTCAAATCTATTAAAGATTATGTAGCTTTTTACCCTCATTTAATGGATGCCTGCTACGTGAATGAGGAAGAGGTGCAGCCGCAACCAGGAAATTTCTACGGTGGCTGGATTACGAGTGATATTGTTGGACCCTTCAAAGGCGGTTTTGGTAGTTGGGGATGGTAAGTAGATCGACATAGCAAAACCAAACTAGATGAATCTATGTAAAGGCTCGTAGTTGCACTTTCTAGCGTTGATATTATGTTCGGTTGAACACTTAGAATAATGTTTGTAGTTGCGCTACTCTGCGAGAAGCCGCTAACGCGTCTACAGCGCTCTTAACAGTTTGAGAGCGCTAAAGCGCAACTACGAACCATAATTATGGGATTTAGAACGAGGGATTCTGTTCTGAATCCCAACACTTGTCATGACGCCAAGTTCTGCCAGTTTTTTCGCATATAGATTGATCTTTGATAAATGGAAGTGAGGTATTGTAGGGCGAGTTAGGTATCGAGATAGAAGTCAGTGAGGAAAACACATAGGAGAATGTTACAAATCCAGAAGTTAGTAGGAGGATGAAAAATCCTGTGATTAATAAGGTATTAACAGGTGTCCAAAGGGGAAACGTACTTTTATAAATTTGTAAGCGCTGATTTGAGCGACGTTCTTTACCTGCTGATAACATTAGATAAAATCGCAGTCCAGGGATGGGAATTGAAACTCGTATATTTACGGGGTGACGATTCCAATCATTAAAGCCGTAAGCCTTTTTGATGGCTTCTAGTTGCTCAAAAGTAAACGTTTTTGCTATTTTTGGGGGAAGTTTAGCAAAAAGCTGTTCAAAAGCCGGGTCACGATGTTGTATGCTTTTCATAATTTGTATGTGACACTGTAGGTTTTTGTCATCACTTTTGATAAATAAATGAATTGGTAGTATGGACTTTATTCATATTCCCGTTTCGACGACTAAATTTTGTCAGATTTAGACTAACGAATTTCAATCAATTGCTAATCTCTTTTATGTGAAGTGTCGGTGAGCAATCCCCATTAACTAATGTCTCTATCGTAAAGAATCCTTGACATACTCCCTTCCCGCTCCTAAGAATACCGATTAAAAACCGCACACGCATGTCAAGGACGCAGAGAAATAAGATAGGTAATCTTACACTCAATAACGGGAGTAATCGTATTGAAAAATAACGCATCCTGCACCATTAACATTTGGCATTTTATTTGTAATCTGCATTCCTAAGAATCCTGCCTGAATGAGTAGATGCAAAACCTCAGTAGGAACTATTCACTTTGATTAGACTAGGAAACAATTTAACAATAAGGCACTAAAGCTATTTTCTACAGTAGTAAAAATACCAAAATTTCATGAATAGAAGAAAATACGGTCGTGCAGACCTAAAAGTTTTAACTTTATGAAAAAATGATGAGATCTGACTTATTCTTTACGAAGTAATAGCGATCGCTAAATTTATGCTCTTTGGCAATTCAATAAATACCTGTAGTAGTCTTATTCGATTTGTGACAATAGAAACAACTATATCCCCGACTTCCTTAAGAACTCAGATATTTGATTTCTCAGGAGTAATTTAGTATTCTTAAATATCGTATTTAGTATATTATGCTACTTCCTTATTAACGTAAATAATAAGTTAATGCATAACGTGAAGCTTCAACACAGTTATAGCATTGATAAAAGACAGATGTAATGAGTTAGTATGTAAAG
>JAQYWN010000413.1 GCA_029379265.1 Rhizonema sp. NSF051 | reverse complement strand
ATTTATAGGAGTAAGGAGCTATTAGTAAGAACAGGTTCAATATATATAACATCGGATCTGACACGTTATCTGGTTAAAACAGCCTCCTCTAGTCGAAAATTTCCAAAAAAAGGGCAAATTTTGTGACACCGATGACGAAAATTACGCATACACTCATCGCCGAAGAGAAGTTGTCTCAGTTTCCAAGCCTCCTCAGAACTACCTTTTACGTTTTCACAAAAATTTATTTCTGGACTTATGCCGAGAATTTAAAGAGCAATGCTCTCTCTTAAATTCATCAGTAAGTATTAGGCAGTATGTTTGAAAGTTTACCATTAGATAACGTAAAACTTAGTTTTCACAACTCAGAATTTAAAACTGAGTGCATCACAGATAGTTACCTAATCTCCCATAAAAGAAATGTATGCCTGAGTCATCTACAAGAGCTTTTTCGGTTTAAATCCTTAACGCTCTTGCATTCTCTTATTTTAATTTCTTATCTGAAGAGTTCCAAGTTTTTCTTCAACCAATCCTGTTAGGAGCATGCGACTGGCAGCATACTACCTACTACTTATTACAGAAACTCCTTCTGTCTACTCGTATATCGCCTCGCGACACACTCACCTGCCTTCACAAAAAACCATGTTTTTGACGAGAGTTTCTTGAGAGTCGCTCATGAACGTTGTACTTGACGAGTGTGGTAGGAGGAATAGCCGGGCAGTTTGGTTACAACTGCTAACATCTGAATGTTTACCAGTTTAATCATTCCATTCACCGCGAGGAGGTAGAGGTTTGTGAATTGGTGTGCGAGTCAGTTCATCATCTCTTGGTGTTTCACCTCTCAACCACTGGCGGATTGCTACCTCTATAACTTTACTGGGATCGTTGGTCAAATGCTGAATCTGTTCTAGTAACTCCGAATCTAAACGAATCGCAATTTCTACCTTATCAGCTAGTGTTTGTTCAGCATCGGTAGCTTTGTCTTTCATATTCATAAGGTGATACACTTGGGATTGGGCTTCTCAAAGGCTTTGTCAAGTAATTCTGTTCGCGGTTTGGATGTACTGCAAGTTGCAGTAACTCCTTATACTATTTAACTTTAAGATTGCTACATATGGGGAAACTGGGGAAGTGGAGAGGCTGAGGCTAAAAATTCTATTAGGCATTTCTATGAAATAGTAAGAAGTCTGTATTTTCGCCTCTTGATGTTTATTGTAAGCTCCCTCTACTCAAGACTGATCTCGCTCTCCTCTTATATAGTGCGTCTTAGCTAAGAAAGCATTAAAATACATTAAGTATATTGCTCTTTTATCTTTAGTTACTGCTAAAGCAAAGAAGTTTATGACTGACGTTCCCGCAGCTCGCATTCGGAATTTTTGTATTATTGCTCACATAGACCACGGAAAATCCACTCTTGCTGATCGCTTGCTACAAGTTACAGGTACAGTGGGCGAGCGGCAGATGAAGGAACAGTTTCTGGATAACATGGATTTGGAGAGGGAGCGGGGAATTACAATCAAGCTGCAAGCCGCTCGCATGAACTACAAGGCAAAGGACAATCAGCAGTATGTGCTGAATCTTATTGATACTCCGGGTCATGTGGATTTCTCTTATGAAGTGTCTCGTAGTCTTGCTGCTTGTGAAGGCGCACTATTGGTAGTAGATGCTTCTCAGGGTGTAGAGGCACAAACGCTGGCAAATGTCTATTTAGCTTTAGAGCATAACCTAGAAATCATCCCGGTTTTGAATAAAATCGATCTGCCAGGAGCAGAACCAGACAGGGTAATTGGCGAAATCGAAGAAATTATCGGTTTGGATTGCAGCAATGCGATTCTTGCTTCTGCTAAAGAGGGAATCGGTATAGATGAAATTTTAGAAGCAATTGTGCAGCGTGTCCCATCTCCAAGTAACACAGTTAATGAACCTTTGCGGGCATTGATTTTTGATAGCTACTACGATAGCTATCGCGGAGTGATTGTGTATTTTAGAGTGATGGATGGCACACTGAAGAATGGCGATCGCATCTATCTCATGGTATCTGAAAAAGAATACCAAATTGACGAGTTAGGTGTCCTTTCCCCCACCCAAAAGCCAGTTGAAGAACTGCATGCTGGAGAAGTAGGTTATTTAGCTGCGTCGATTAGAGCTGTTGCTGATGCACGGGTAGGAGACACAATAACTTTAGTCAATGCTAAAGCATCAGCGCCTTTACCCGGTTACACTGAAGCGAATCCAATGGTGTTCTGCGGGATGTTCCCCATTGATGCAGATCAATTTGAAGACTTGCGGGAATCCTTAGAAAAGCTAAAACTTAATGACGCAGCACTGCACTACGAACCAGAAACATCTAGTGCAATGGGGTTTGGCTTCCGTTGTGGTTTTTTAGGTTTGCTGCATATGGAAATTGTGCAAGAACGCCTGGAACGAGAGTACAATCTGGATTTAATTATTACAGCTCCCTCTGTAGTTTACAAGGTGACAACCAACAAGGGTGATGTATTGTACATCGATAACCCCAGTCATTTACCCTCTCCCAACGAACGAGAAAAAATTGAAGAACCCTACGTCAAAGTAGAAATGATTTCACCAGAAGCTTACGTCGGGACTTTAATGGAGTTGTCACAAAATCGACGTGGTGTATTTAAAGACATGAAGTATCTTGCCCAAGGACGCACCACGCTAACTTACGAGTTACCCTTAGCGGAAGTTGTTACCGACTTTTTTGACCAAATGAAGTCTCGCTCACGCGGTTATGCCAGCATGGAGTACTCTCTAATCGGTTATCAAGAAAATCCTTTAGTCAGATTGGATATTATGATTAATGGCGATCCGGTAGATTCCTTGGCGATGATTGTCCACCGAGACAAAGCTTACAATGTCGGACGAGGAATGGCAGAAAAACTCAAAGAATTGATTCCCCGCCACCAATTCAAAGTGCCAATTCAAGCTGCGATCGGCAGTAAAATTATCGCCAGCGAACATGTACCGGCTTTAAGAAAAGACGTACTTGCCAAATGCTACGGTGGTGATATTAGCCGGAAGAAGAAACTGTTACAGAAGCAGGCAAAAGGTAAAAAGCGAATGAAAGCTGTAGGTACCGTAGATGTTCCCCAGGAAGCGTTTATGGCGGTACTGCGGTTAGAACAGTAACCTAACCCCCTCCCTGCAAGTCAATAACCCATAACTGTACCACGGAATGGTATACCTATAAAAGATGCTTGTGATTTAAGAAATCGCAGGCATAGGTTTTATAGCAGTCGCCAAACCTGTTAGGACAAGTTGGTTGTAGACGGCTGCAACACCATGAACTTGTATCTTGAGAATTGTCCTAAGCGTCCTGTTCATTGCTATATCTCACATTATAAAATTTGTTCCCTACTAGAATTTCATTTTTCACTCTTTAATTTTTTAAGACGTTTTATCGAAGCGCTCGATTGGCCCAAATGATAAACTCCGCTAAGGTAAACACCAATATTTTCTTTTGAGACTTATTGTCTGGCACTAGATGTCGCGTTTCTGCTGCGTTTTTCAACCAAGATACTGCCAATGGTTTTGCGCCACCTCCGTCCAATACGATAATGATGAAATCCTCTGGCATTGCAAAAATGCAGTTGAGATAGAGGTAAGGAAACTTTTCATCAACGGAGCCTGATGATTGTTGCCATTTACACTCAATACGAACAGCTAAGGAGAGACGTGTTGATTGTGCAAGAAACTCAGTTTTTGCTTTATGTCCGTAAATGGAAGTATAAGGTACATCTCTAAGAAGTATATCGTTACCGTAGCTTTGCGGGGATTTTGACCAGATGCGAAAGGGAAGCTCTTGAAATCCGTGCTGTGTAAAAAGTGAGACGACTGTTGCCTCTAGGACTTTTCCTGATTTATTCGCATAGCCCGTCATAATTTCTGACAATAACCTCCTTAATTTTACCCCTCTTCCCCGCCTTCGAGTTAATTGTTCGTGAAGCCTCCACCATCTCGATATTGTAATCACTATAGAGATCGAGAATGAGTGGCGCAGCAGAATTTGAGAGCATCCAAAAGACACCCTTTTTGTCAAGTTTTACACATAAATCTCGAAGTGTCTCTTGGTTCTCTATACTAAAACCATTCTTTGAATAATTGGTAAAATTTGAGGTAGTACTGAGAGGAGCATACGGTGGATCGAAATACACAAAATCCCCTTTACGTACGTGTTTTTCTATACAGAAATATGAGCTACTTTTGAGTGTTGTACTCTGAAGCACTTTACTACAGGCACGTAGATTTTCTGAATCACAGATTTTTGGATTTTGATAATCCCCAAAAGGAGCGTTGAATTGTCCCTTAGAATTGACGCGGTAAAGTCCATTGAAGCAGGTTTTATTCAGATAAATCAGACGACTCGCTTTTCGGACATTGTCCCATGTGGTGTATTCTAGAGTTCTGTCAGCTTCTCGAATTTTATAAAAATATGATTCTTGGTAAACGTGTTGTGTTAAGCTGACGATAAGCTTCTCAGCATTGTTCTTTACGACTTTATATACATTAATAAGTTCAGCATTTACATCTGAAAGGAAAGCATTTTCTGGTTGAAGGTAAAAGAAGAGTGCTCCTCCTCCAAGAAATGGCTCATAGTATCGTTGAAATGTTCGAGGTACTCTTGAACTCAACTCTAGCAAAAGCTGAGTCTTCCCCCCTGCCCATTTAACGAATGGTTTAGCAGAAACATTGTTTTTTCTATCTTTAATAAGATCTGCGCTATCTTGTGTTTTCATACCCTATACTGTACTACCACTCAAGGAATGGTGGTCTTTCACAGAAGCAACAACTTCCTCTGCACTTTCAATATGGGGTGGGATCAGCAAGGCTATCATTTGCCGATTGTGTTGCCATTCATCAGAAACAAAGCTTCTGTATAAATTGTAACTAATTAGAAAATTACCGTTGGCACCCATTTTTGATATTTTATTCCATTTGTCTAGCCACTAGTTGAGCAAATAACCCCTCAGTATTCACCAGTTCTTCAAAGGTACCTACTTGCACTACGCAACCTGCTTGCATGACATAAATTCGGTTAGCATTGCGGATTGTACTGAGACGATGAGCAATCACTATCCGAGTGACTTTTAACTTATCCAAACTCTCAGAGACGATCGCTTGGGTGCGGTTATCTAAAGAACTCGTTGCCTCATCCATCAAAATAATTTTTGGTTGATTGACAAGCGCCCTAGCAATTAACAATCGTTGTCGTTGTCCCCCAGAAAGATTGGTACCGCCCTCACTGATAACAGTATGTAATCCCATAGGAAAAAGCTGGATATCTTCAGCCAAACCTGCCATTTGCGCTGCTTCCCTGGCTTGGTCATGTGACACCAAAGCTCCTGTAGTAATATTCTCAAAAATAGAGCCTGTGCCAATGCGACCATTTTGCAGCACTACCCCCAATTGTCTTCGCACTGCCTCAAGATCTAGTTCTGCCAAGTCAAAGCGATCATAAGAAACTGTTCCTGACTGGGCAGTCTCAAATCCTAGTAATAACCGAAGTATAGTTGACTTTCCACTTCCTGACGGTCCGACGATCGCTACAAATTCCCCTGGATCTGCATGGAGACTGACATCATTAAGAATCGGCAACCCATCGTCACGATAGCGAAAGGTAACATGATTTAAAGCTACGCGACCGCTCAACGAGCCAGGGTTTGCCTTGGTATGATTATATTCCGGTTCGGCTTGCAAAATTGGTTCTGCTCGCTCCCATAGTGGCACAATTGTTAAGATGTCAGTCAAAGTATTGCTGAGGTCGCTCACTCCCCCAATAAAAATGCCCAAGGCAGAATTAAAAGCCAAAAACTTGCCTACTGTCAGCCCTCCCGCTTGAGCGGCACTAATAGATGCAACTGCAAACCAAAACAGCAGCGCCGCAGTAACTAAGGAAAGTACTTCATTAAATACCGAGATGTTGTCTCTAATAAGTTGGAAATCTGCCTTGAGCCTGATGCGCTCACTGTAACGATCTGCCCAAGCTGCAAATGCCCGTTCTTCTGCCATTGCTACTCGCAGCTTGGCAACCCCATTAATGAGTTGTACAATTAACCCATTAATCTCACCATCCAATTCTTGCTGTCGTCGCAATTGGCGTATAACCAGCAAACTAGCAACAGTGGTGACAACAGTTGTGAAAAGGGCTACGCCTACCCCGACAAGAGCGAGTTGCCAGTCGTAAACAAACATCAGTACTAAGTTTAGTAGGGCAAACAGTCCGCTCAATAAAGTACGTTGCGTTCCTCCCGAGAGTTTCTGACGAATCTGATTTATCGATAAGGCACGGTTTAGCAAGTCACCAGAGGAATACTCGCGAAAAAATGCTGGACTTAATCTCAGCAGTCGATCCCAAATTGCTGGCTGTAGCGCACTATCAGCAGCGTTTTCTACTCGCAGCGAAATGATTCCTTGGAACATCCCAAACGCTGATCTTCCAATTGCAAGTGCGAACAACGCTCCTCCTATTTGCCCTAACAAGCTGCGATCGCTATCTGGAATCGCATTATCAACCAAAAGGGCTGTTGCTTGAGGCACTACCATTCCTAGCAAAGAGCCAACAATCCCAGCTGCCAAAATGAACCCAATGTCTTTTTGATAACCTTGGATGCCAAACTGAAACAACGCAATCACATTTTTGATAACGTTGGGTAAAGGGCGGTAGAACTGGTAAGCGTCTCGTGCCAATGTTGCGGCGACTGCCTGATTTACAGGTGTGCTTTGTCTGGTTGTCGGATCGAACAAAATGTAACGGCTACCTACTGGTAACAAAGCCATCGTCAGCTGTTCTTCTTTGGTATAAGCTAACAAAGGACCAGACTCCTGAAGCCACCAATTACCATCTAAGGTGATACGACGAGTACGAATCTGAGAGGAACGAGCTATAGCCTCCACTGGATCTTTCACTCGACTGACATCTTCCGATTGTGTTGGTAAAGTGATGGTTATTCCCATTGCTCGTGCCACTGCTCCCACCGCTACTAGTAGAGGTGTTCCTGACTGAAGAAATGTAGTTTGTTGTTCTGGTTGCAGTACAGAAGCTAACTTATAAAGTGCTGAATCTACAACACGAGCGTTAAGTTCTTCTCTTTCCTGAATAGAGCGACTCGCTGTTTCTTCTTCCTGCTGTTTAAGCGAATTCAAATTATCGAAAAACCTATTATGAACCTCAAATAAAATGTTAGGTATTCTAGCTAAGGTATCCTGATT
>JAQYWN010000412.1 GCA_029379265.1 Rhizonema sp. NSF051 | reverse complement strand
GCAGGGGGAGCAGGGGAGGAAAAAACCGTTTGTCGATCAACTCTTTCCCCCCCCTGCCTCTCTACTTCCCCTGCCTCCCCTGCTTGCCTCAACAGATAAATTCCTTAACCGAACCGTATTGGGGTTACTATCCCAGGTTGCCCAAAGTATTGCTAAAATTTCGGATAGGGATACTAGACAGAACATCGCAGCTTACACGGAGATTTTAGCAGGTTTGCGATTTGAAAAAGATTTTATTCGTCAGTTATTGAGCGAGGATATTATGCAGGAGTCAGTGATTTATCAAGATATTTTGCAGAAGGGCGAACAAAAAGAAGCGCTTAGATTCTGTATGTTTTTACTGAATGAGCGCTTTGGTGAAATTGATTCATCAATTATTGAGAGGGTTCAAGTTTTAAACTTGGAAACGCTAGAAGCATTAGGAAGGGCGCTTTTGAGAATTTCATCAATCGCTGATTTACTTAGTTGGTTAGATCAGCAGAAAAGTAATTAGTTTCAGATGTTGGTAAACTATAAAGTGAGGAGGTTGAAGTTTTTACCTCTGGCTTTTTATATAGTCCTGTTTTCACCTAGATGAACCACACCGTTGGTAAGGGCGAACAGCCCCTACTCAAACTCGCTCAAACAAATCGAGCCGATATTCTTCCTCACGTTGACCTTTGAGATGTCGCAGTTGAGTTGGGATCAATTCCAAAAATGAGTTATGAACTTGATCACCGTTTAAGGGATAATGACTGGCATACAGTGTCCAATGAACCAGGAGCAGATGTCCACCTAGTTCTAGGTGATTAAGTATTACTGCTTGTGCTTTTTTCAGGTCTTCCCAGCACCAGTAATAGCCCACTTCTGAAACTAGAATTAAGTCAAACATCTCGTCAGGAAACTCCTCTGGCAAATGCATAATCTGGAAGCGTACATGAGGAAGGTCTTGACAGCGCTGAATTGCTTGGTCTTGAGCAAGTTTTGAGACATCAACTGATAGCAGTGAGTCGCAGCGATGAGCTAGCTTTTCGGTCAAAACGCCAATAGAGCCGCCAATTTCTAAAGCAGAATGATATTTCTGTTTAGCTAGGGCGGCGATTGTATTAGCATATTTGTGAGCTTCGTACTCACTCGTCTCGAATTTCCACGGATCGGGATTTGTGCCGTAGAGAGCTTCAAAATAGCTAGGTCTGAGCGAATGCTTTTGCACCTGCGGTTTATTGAGGTTAGGAATGCTGGCAGTGTTCATAGCCGCTAAGAAGTCGTCAAAATTTGAGAAGTCTTTTACGATCTGCTCAACTCCAGCATCATCCAAGACTTTCTTCTGTTCATCGCTAGCAATACCAACAAAGGCTAGTTGCAGTTGGTCAGCAGTTAAAACATCCCAAATAGCATCGCCGATACAAACTATTTTTTCAAATTCTGACTGACCATAAACAGCTTTAGCTCTTGATATTGCGGTTTTTACAATATCTTCTCTGGAAATTCCATCATCTGTAAACGCGGAAGGGAGTTCTGCTACATTTAACCCCGCAGCTTCGAGCTTCATGCAAGCTGACGCACGCCAGCCTCCTGTCGCAATTGCGATCGCCCAATCTTTTCCTTGTGCAAGTTTCCGTAACATTACGGCTGCTCCCGGTATTTCTAAAAACAATGCGGGATTTGCCTTGTACTGTTCGTGCAATAACTCTACAAACTTCTTTTGGAACCTAGATAGTTCACTAGCTTCAGGAATGCGTCCCAGGCACTCTTGAAAAATCTGTAAAGTTATACCAGAATCAGTTGTGTGTCCATAACTCGCCCAGTTTGTATTAATTTCTTTGAATTGAAATTCATCAGCAAATGCCTTAACAAAGCATTGACTATCTACATCATATGTGCTAGTAAGCGTTCCATCAATATCAAAAATTGCCAATTTCATTCTATTAAATAAGTACGAGCAAAATTCATTTGGATGAAAAGTATTTGGTAATATTTATTTGCCAAGACTTAGGTAAAGATGATCAAAAAGCTTAATTTATTTAACCTCCTTCGCCGTCAGGCGTCTCGCACTCTTTAGACGCTCTTGTGCGCCAAGAGTTAATTCGTAAAGTTTGTGATCGGCCTATTCGCTATTCTCAGCAACAGCTATCAGCAGTCTTGACTTCTAAGTAAACTTCCCAAGGACGAGTAAAGTTTAACAGCATCTCTGGTGTCAAGCGAAAGCCTTCGGGATCATCATCAATTAGGTTCGTGGTTTGAGAAGCATAAGCGGCGATCGCAGAGTTTTTCAATTCCATCACCGTTTCAATATCAAGCCGCCAACCGATAACTTGAGGGGGAATAGGGGAATTTTCTTCAAATTTGCTTCCACTTTCCCTATCTCCCTCTCCTGCACCTACCCCTGTTCCTTGTTGCTCTTCATCCCAATCCCAGATAGGGTACTCAATTAATCGGGGTGAGAGTGACATTTCTTTCAAGGCTGTATAAATTAAGTTCCAAGAAGCACGATGATCTGGGTGCGGGTCGTAACGCCACGGTAAAAAGATCGTTTGCGGTGCTATTTCTGCGAGATAATTACGACAAGCGGCTACGGCACTGCTCTTGAGTGGAGAGTTCAGGATCGGGACTGATCCATCTTTCAAGCCGAGGAAGGTAACGGTACTCGCATGTACTCCAAGTATTTTCAAAGCTGATAGCGTCTCACTTTCACGTAGCGATCGCAGTACGGTTTCGGGAAACTTCTGAGAACGAGGGTGCGAAAGTGTACCATCACTCATGACTAAGACACGGACATCGCAGCCGAGAAAACGCAACAGGGCGATCGCACCACCACAACCCAATGTCTCGTCATCTGGGTGAGGTGCGACGACAAGAACTTTGCTTTGGGCAATTTCCTTGACTGATCGTAAGGGCAAAGCAGTGGGATTGCTGAGCGGTAATGTAGCAGTAACCTGGTTATTCATCACACCACAGTATGTCAACAGGACTAGTTTGAGCTAGGGCGTATTTTCCTGCATTGGAGAGCGCCGCATCAAAAGCTGGTTGTCGCAAGTACAGCGTTAAATCTCGGATAACGCGCTCCATGGGATTTGGCGGTAACAAACCGCGAGTGCCAACACAGCGCTCGCAATGCTGCATCACATCTATACAGATTTGTTCAATTGCCGTTCTTACCATATTGGTATAAGCGACTATTCTGTCTACCTGTGTGTTGGTAACTGTGGGATAGCCACCAAAAACAGGAGCATAAGCAGCAACTTTATCAGCTGCACCCCGCAACCAGAGATTGCCACTTTCGATAGCGATCGCCATTCTGCCAATTCTTTCTTGTTGATAAGGGTCGTTTGTATACTCTAAGGAATGAAGGTACTGGCGAGTTGCATCAAACAGTGCTTCTGCCCCACCCAGTTGCACTGCTGCAAACCGAATCACTCCTGCGGTTAACCAAGGCTGTCGGAAGTAATCTCCCGGTTTACCGATTAAAGCAGATTCCTCTAATTCAACGCCACTAAAATCGACTTTATAACTGGCAGTTGCCCGCATCCCGGCAGGTTGCCACCAATCGGGATCGCTCACTGTCTTCACTTCATCCATTGGCACAACGCACATCTGCCAACTACCATCGGGTAATGCTCCGTTAACAAACGGACGCTCAACGTAACCTCCGCCAGAACAAAAGGTTTTAGAACCTTCTAGCCGATAGCGGCCATTATCTTGGGGAATAATTTTAACACCATCAGATGCTTCGGCATTCCAGACGCCAAAGATTTTATGACGCTCTCTTGCATCAAGAGCGTATGCTTCAATTTGTTCAGTAGTCCCAAATGTTTGAATCAGTTGCAGAGCATTGACGTGCCCTTCATAAATTCGACCGACTGCGAGATTTCCACGCCCTATCAGCTTGAGAACCGTGAGGAGTTCGTAAATGACACCTGCATCAATTCCCGCTCCCCACCCACCTAAGTTGCGGTGGAGAGGTGCTGCTAACAAACCAGCTTGTGCAATTAGCTCAAATTCGCTTTCGGGAAAAGCACCATTTTTATCTATTGTATTGGCATTTGCTGCACAATACCTAGAAATTTCTGCGGCATTTACTAAGTCTTGGGCAATAGCTGAATTCTGCCATTCGGGGATGAGGATATTAGAGGGAAGTTGAGTAGTGATAGCTGCCTCCTGTCACAAATATTTTTCCATACATTGTTGAAGATAAAGAAATAAGGTGGGCTAATGCCTCTATCTTCTGCGTGATTCTGCTGTTTAATTTTCAGCATTCAGCTTTGAAAGTAATATTTGGAGGAGCCAGATCAGCATTCAACTTTTCTTTTCATAAAAAAACCACCTAGACTTTATGGCAGTAGTCTACGTGGCAACGAAAATTATGCACAGAACAAGCTACCATAATGACATAAATTATACCATGTGTCCACTATGAAGTACCAGATACCCTAACTAAGGTATCTAAGTAAGTCGGAGATAAAAAACCTAATTATGTTAAGAAACGTAAAGTTAGTAAATTTAGCTTTTAGTAAGCGCTACTCTGCGAGAAGCCGCTCCGCGTCTACAGCGCTTTAGCACTTACTACAAACCTTCATTTCTTTATGCCGACTTACTTAGCTTACTGCTGATGGCGATCGCTAAACAGTAAAAGCTACTTAGTGGAATTGCTAGTCTCATTAGCAACAATCCCAATCAAATTTAACTTGTTCAAGGTTTCTGTAGATTGAGCAAGGGCTGTTCGAGTCACCAATCCCATGCGCCCAACCATGACGATCGCATTGGATACGGATGCCACAATCCTAGCATCGACTGAATCTAAAATGGCAGGAGCGTCAATCAGCACTATGTCATAAGTTTGCTCAAAAAGTTCGAGCAGTTCTTTCATCCGTCCAGAACTCAGTAGCTTGATCGGATCGTCTGATATGGGTCCAGCAGTCAAAACGTCTAGGGAGGGGTGAATAGGTTGGATGTATTCTTGGAGAGGGGTATTTTTTTCATCGATCAATAATAGGGAGAGTCCCCAATCATTGGAAAGCTCCAAAATTTTGTGCAAGTGAGGCGATCGCAAGTTGGCATCAATCAGGAGTACCCGTTGATGCATTCGAGTTGCACTAACTGCAAACCCCAGCGCCACAGTTGACTTACCTTCCCCTGCAAGTGCTGAAGTTAACATTAGAGACTTGAAGGGTAAGGAAGATTTTAATATTTGAATGTTTTGGTACGCTATATCCAGTGTTTCATCAGAGGGCAAACAGGAGTAAATGTCTGGCGAGTCAGCTTGATGCCGCCTACCAAAAACCCTCTTTTTTGGACGGCATTGTGGTAGTTTCGGAACTGTTCCCAGTAACCGAAGATTTGTCAATCTCTGTATATCTCGGGCAGAATAAATAGCGTCATGGGACATTTCCCACATTAAGGCTACTGCAAAACCTAAAATCGGTCCAATAACTGCTCCCCCAAGTAAAAATAACAATCTGCTACTACCCACATAAACTCCCGATTGGGGTTCTTCCAACATTTGCCAACCAAACCTAGTTTGAGCAATCTTGAGTCCTAAAGATTGTTGCGTTGCCATAAGTTGATCGAGTGTTTTGCGATTGGTTTCCACCGCAGGCAGCAAACTATTGTACTTTGCAATTAAGCTGGGGTATTTACTAAGTTCTGAACGGATTTGCTGTTCCGACTCAGCTAGACTCTTTTCATTAGCACGAAGTCCCAAAACAGCAGTCTGCACCTTGGTTAACTCGAACACCAACTTCAAGTCAACCCCTGTGATTTGCCCTTGTGTCAGTGGAGTCGTCACATTCGTTTGCTGGCTCAAATTGTTCAGTGAACTAGCTGTTGAAAGTCCCGATGATACAACTGCCGTGAAATTGTTTGGGGAACCAGAGGTGAGAAAAACTTGTGGTGTCAGTTGCACAGAGTCAGTTTGCGGTTCTGCAACCTCTTCTCGCAACAGAGCCACTTGCGTCTGGCGCTGCTTGATGAGTTTTTGTACTGCAGGAGAGTCGTCTGTATAGCGCTTTTGCTCTTGAACCAAAGCCATCTCAGTCTTTTGAATCTCCCCAAGTAATGTTTGATAGCGATTTGACTGATTCACACTAGAAGCAAGTACTTTTTGAGAAGACAATGCCAGTTCTTGCTGTATGTTATTGGAACGAGCCTTGACATCTTGAAGCTGTGCGCGAGTAATTTGTAGCTGTTTTTTGATGTCAGCAAGAGACTGTAGAAGCATTTTTCCCTGTACTTCTGGATCTAGCAAGTTATATCTCTTACGAAACTGTTCCAATTGTTTCTGAGCTTGATCCATCTGCTCTTTAACTTTAGGCAGTTGTTCGTTAACGAAAGCAAGCCCTTGAGAAATACGCTCCCTTTGTTGCTCTATGTTATAGTCTCGGTAGACCTTTTGTAAAACTTGAAGAACTTTTTTTGTTTTAACAGCGTCGTCGTCTTTGAAAGACACCTCGAATACTTGATTGGGAATCTTGTTAATTCCTTTATGACTCTGTACTAAATTTACAACTAGAGATCCTTGTTTACCCTTACCTTTGATTTCTTCTACTGTAATATCTGGATACTCTGAACGAAGCAAATCTACAGCTTTATGTATCATTTGAGAACTACTTAGCATCAGTTTCAACTGAGTAGCGTAGTCAACATCAGTATTAGAGTCAGTTAACTCACTGTCTACACTGACTTGATTATCTATCGGGTGAGAACTCACCAAAATCTGCATGGAACTTCGGTATGTCGGTTTTGCCATTGAAGCTAAAAGGCTTGCCACCGACAAGACTGCACAAGAAACACCCAGTATTTGCAAGCGTCGGCGAAGCAGAATTGTAGAGATTTGTCTAATGTCCACCGCACTTTTTGAAGAGGTAATAACCAGTTCCCCTCGATACAGACCAATATCAGCCACTATCAAATTCCTCTATTACTGAACCACACTATGTAAGGTAAGTTGCTAGTTATATAGTTAGGGTTGGTAATGGGTCATAGGTAATTATCACGAACCGTAAATCCCAATGCCCTTTTTTTCAACTATCACGCACTATATATGTCTAACTAAGTAGTGTTTGTAAAATATTTTGCCTACCTTTGTCATACGATTACTCTATTCATATCCATGTTGTAATTAATGTTCTCCTAAAACACTTATCATTTACCAAATATGCTGACACAAAAATCCAATTCATTTCAACTTAATGTGACAATATTGCTTGAGATAGTCAACCTTTTTTATTAATC
>JAQYWN010000411.1 GCA_029379265.1 Rhizonema sp. NSF051 | reverse complement strand
TCCCCTGCCTCCCCTGCCTGCCTCAACAGATAAATTCCTTAACTGAACCGTATTGCTGCAAATATTACTTTTTAGTATATTCTTATACTTATTGCTACAAGTAAGAGGTGAGAAATTACTTTGATTTATAACAGTAGTTTCTCTATTATTTATATTTAATATCCATGACTACCGACCTTATAAAATGTAATTAATCATACTAAAGAAATTACGTAAACAAAATGACACTAACAAATTTAACTAAAGAATTAGACCACCTCAATAAATATGGTGATGGAGAGCTAATCCTACGAAACCATTCAGTCATTTGGAATCTTTATCTTGCTCGCGGTCAATTGCTTTATGCTATAGGTGAAGTTCATCCAGTGAGGCGCTGGGACAGAGCTGTGAAGCAACATTGTCCGAAATGGGACTGGAGTGCTGAGTTCTCCCAGTTATCGGGCAATCAACCTTGGGAATGTAAACTCCTCGATCTTGGACTCAACCAAAAGCGACTGAGCTTGATTCAAGCCAATTCAGTGATTCGTACTGTTTTTGAAGAATGTTTATTCGATCTGATCAGCGATCCGGATTTAAAAAGCTTTTGGTCATCTCACCAAGAAACTATATCGACTTACTGCCGGGTTGTGTCTTTGTCTACCCAAGGAATACAATCAGTTTTTACCAAAGCAATGAAAATACAGCGAAAATGGCAAGCTACTGGCTTGGAGCACCTTAGTCCAACCCTTGCACCAGTTTTGCTGCAGCAGGCAGATCCACAAATGCTTCCCATCATAGATGAGTATCTTAATGGTAAGTTCACTTTGTGGGATATTGCTACACAATTAGAACAATCGGTGACAGAGGTAACGACTTCCTTAATCCCCTTAGTTGAAAAGGGTATACTGCAACTCCAAGAAATTCCAGATTTACCAGTACCAACTATCAAACAGCCACTAACTGAAAAGCGTTCTTTAACAGACAAGTCGCTCAAATTTCAAGAGAAGCCGCCTTTAATTGCTTGCATAGACGATAGCCCCGTGCTGACTCTCACCCTAAAAAAAATCTTAACGCCAGCTGGATACGACGTTCTCAGTATTCCAGAACCGATGCGGGGGTTTGGCGAACTCATCGAACACAAACCTGACTTAATCTTGCTAGACTTGCTGCTACCAAATGCTGATGGCTATAGCATCTGTAAATTTTTGCGAGAAACCCCCGTATTTAAAAATACACCAATTATTATCCTCACAGCTAAGAATACGCCTATTGACCGTGCTCGCGCTCAGTTAGTTGGTGCAACTGAGTTTTTAACCAAGCCTCCACAACCCCAAGAATTGCTGCAAATCGTTCAGAGATATCTAGAGAAATAAAGTTTCCTAGTAATAGGGATATGTTGACTGAAAAGTGTATCTGCGAATCTCCTGCATGACGGCAGGATAGTGTCAATGAAACTGTATTGGAATTAATTTACCTCATCAACGATCAACCCACCATGCAATAAAATTTTTGGCAAATTAAGAAGACTCATCATTTTCTCCCGATAGGGAACTGTTCCTAAAAGGTATTGATCATTACTTGAATACATACTAGTAGGCACTGCTGTTATGTCTAGTGGGTTTAAGAAGAACATGACATCACAAACTTCTTCCACCACTACACCACCAACTATACTCTCAACCTCCACAACGATCGCTTTGGAACAATGAGAGCTATCTAATGGTCGTAGATTCAATAATCCACAAATATCAACTAGGGTGAGAATTTCTCCTCGTAAGTTCATATTCCCGATGATTTGCGTTCCCACACAAGGAACGGGAGTTACTTTGCGGATTTCAGCAAACTCCCGCACCATTTTCAAATCAATGCCAAAAAAATGGCTATTTAAAGTAAATACTGTGATCGGTTTTAAATTCCTTAAATCCTGCTTCTGGGTTGAGAGCATTAATTGAGCTGCTCGTTCCCGAAAAATAGCTCTTTCTTCTAGAGTCGCATTTGTGTAAAATACAGACTGTTGGCTCAATAGTAATTCAGAATTTTGGGCTGACAATTTGTTAGCATTAAGGCCCTCTTGAATTTCATCGTTCAAATACTTTGAAACAAATAGAACCTGTTGGATCTCCCCGTATCGAATCCAATTTCCTGGGTTACTCAAAATAATCATATTTTCAGCACCATAGGCAATACCTGCAATGCTCTTGTCTAGCTTAACTTCTGCCAATGCTTGTTCGTTAAATTCTGTAGTAATTTCTTCTGTCGATAGACTTCTCAGTTCATGGATTGCATTAACAATGACACCGACGCTGAAGTCTTCCCACTTCAAAACAATCACACTATCTGTCAAGCTATAGTCTGCTGATTGATAGCCACTAAACCTGAAACTAAGATCCATGACTGGCAGAATATCTCCTCGTAAATTAACCGTACCAACGATGTCATTAGATGCTTTGAGAATTGGGGTTAATTCCGGTAGAGCAAAAGTCTCTTTAATATAAGCAGTGTTGATACCATAAAGACGGTTATTTAAGCTAAAGGGGAGATAGGATTGAGATTTCATTGTGTGTTTATAATCAATTAAATATTTACTTGGCGCTGATAAACTAGTGTTTCCGGAAAAACTTTGGGATGAAATAGGGATAAATTCTGACTAAAAAGTTCAGCATGACCTGTGAGGAGATATCCTAATGGTTGGAGGGCTTGATAAAACTTATTCAAAACCTTTGTTATCGCTGATTCTTTTAAATAAATGAAAACATTTCGACAAACAATTAAGTCAAGATCTTTGAGGTCTGAGCATGGGTGAGGAAATGAATCTTTGACTAAATTTAGATACTCAAACTTAACCATTTTACTAATTTCTTGATTGATTTCATATTGACTGCCAACTAGCTTAAAATATTGCTGCTTTGTTTTGGGATCATTATTCCTAAATGACCAAGGAGTATAAAGCCCTACTTTTGCTTTTTGTAAGGCAGCTTGATTAATGTCTACACCTAAAATCATTAGATCCCATTGCTCTAAAGCGGGAATGATTTCCTTGAGAATAATAGCTAACGAATATGGTTCTTCTCCCGTAGAGCATCCGGCACTACAAATGCGCATTCTTTTATTATTTTGTTTGCGTTGAATAATTTCGGGAAAAATCTGATTCCGCAAAACATTTAACTGTCCTCGATCTCGAAAAAAGTAACTATCGGTATTAGTCAGCTTAGTCATTAGATTCTGCCATTCTAGATGACCATCTATAGGAGAAAATGCTAAGAGTTGATAGTAATTTTCTGCAATATCCAAATTGATCTCTTTCATCCTGGCGAATATTTTTTCGCTCAAATCTGCTTGGTCTCGCTCTCTAATTTCTAAACCGGTATGGTTGGTAATTAATTCAAGAAAAGCCTGTTTTAACTTTGCACTTAAAAATTCTGTGTTTGACACTGTAATTTCCTAATGATCCTCATAAGTTTTTAATCGTCTGCAATTTGCTGCCCAAATTTATTTATGTCCTTTTCTGTTTTTCAAAGAGAGTCAGCAGCATTGGTGCGATCGCACCAATTGGTAAAACCTGTTTGACAGATCCCAAGTTTATCGCTTCTTTCGGCATCCCAAATACTACACAAGTGGCTTCGTCTTGAGTGATAGTCAAGCCACCAACAGAGGCGATATCGTGCATTCCTTCCGCCCCATCTCTACCCATACCAGTCAACAGTACTCCTACTGTTGCTTTGCCGTAGAACCGAGCTACGGACTTGAATGTGACTGTTACAGAAGGGCGATGTCCCATGACTGGCGGTGCATTAGAGTAGACAAACCTACCCTCAGTATCTAGTTCTAAATGCTGTTGTTCTGGTGCGAAATAAATCTTTCCTGGCTTGGGTAGATCGCCAACCTGTGCAATCTGAATTGATAACCGACAATTGTTAGCTAACCAATTCATCAGTCCTAGTAAAAAACCTGCATAAATATGCTGCACGCAAATTATTGGGACGGGAAAATTTTGTGGTAGCTGAGTGAACACTTCCTGTAGGGCTTGGGGACCACCTGTAGATGCACCAATGACGACTATTTTGGGTTTGTAGTCAAATTGAGTTGCGAAAACGGAAGGTTTTCTTGTCTCCAGGCTCTTTGCGGATATCTCATATCTAGGTCTTTTGGTCAATACCTTTACCCCAGATAAAATTTTAATCTTATTGATTAACTGCTGCTTAAGTAGTTCATTCTCCTTTGTCAGTCCTGCGATCGGCTTAGGAAAAACATCCACCGCTCCTGCATTTAAAAGCTGAAAAACATAATCAGTATCTTCCTTTTGTACTGAGACACTAATCACCAGAATCGGTCGAGGATAGCGTGCCATGACTTCAGATGTAAATGTCAAACCATTCATCTTGGGCATATGGAGATCTGTACAAATGACATCTGGCTCAACTTGGGGAATGAGTGACAAAGCCTCTAAGCCTGTGTAAGCTTCTCCCACCACTTCAATGTCTGGTGAAGAATTCAAAATGCTTTTCAAAATCACTAATGCAATTTGAGAATCTTCAACTAACAAAACTCGAATAGGCATTGGTTATTGGTCATGCGATTTTATATTTTAGATTGAAGCATAGCGAGTCAATGTGTTCGCACGAGGATGCGGAGATTGTAAATGTATGACTTTGAAGCAATCGAAGGCAAGTCCCGTTAAAAAATTATCGGTCATTTTGATTAAACAACTGACAATTAAACTAATCTTGCTAAAATTTCTAAAAGAGCATTTTCATTAAACTTGCCTTTGATGATATAAGCATCCGCTCCCACTTCGGCCCCCCTCTTTTTATCTTCTTCAGAAGCAAGTGTTGTGACTATAATAATTGGTAAATTTTTATACTCTGGATGCTGACGAATTTTTGCAGTTAGTGAAAACCCGTCTAGATTGGGCATTTCCACGTCGGTTAACACTGCATCAAAGTGACTGGTTTTTAGTTTGGTATAGCCATCTAGTCCATCCACAGCTATGACAACGTCATAGCCAGCTCTTTCCAAAAGTCGTTTTTCTTGGGTGCGAACGGGGGGAGAGTCTTCTACTAGGAGAATGACTGGCTTGCTGGGAATTTCTTTTGGTTTGATGGAGACAAAAGATGGGGTTTGCAATTGCCTGGAATGAAGTAAATCTGGAGGGTTAAGAATCATGCAAACCTCTCCGGTGGGGAGAATCGTTGCTCCCATGACATTACGCACCCGCTTTAAGAGCTGACTCTGAGGTTTGATGAAAACCTCTTGAGTATCCAAGAGGTGATCGACAAGGAAGCCTGCCTGCTCAAGTCCAACTTTCAGTAAGACACAAGGTTGCAGATTGCTCTTTTGTCGCTTATTTGTGTTATCAGAGAGATGTTTTCTGTTTGAGAGTTCCAATAAATTAGCTAGGTTGGCGACAGAAATATCTTGACCCTCAAATGCAATGCTTGTACCTTCAGTCGTTGTAGAAATTTGGTCTTCGGATACAAGTAAAGTTGTTTGCACAAACTCAATGGGTATGGCATGGGCAACACCTTGAACTTCTACAAGCAGTGCATTGACAGTTGTTAAGTTTGGGCTAAGCTGTATGCGGAAGAGACATCCTTCCCCTGGAGTTGATTCTATCTGAATACTGCCTTTCAGCCGCTCGACATTGGTACGTACTACATCCAACCCGATACCTCTGCCAGAAATTTCTGTAATAAAAGTCCGGGTTGAGAAACCAGGAGAGAAAATTAGGGAATAAATCTGGCTTGAAGTCATAGTTGCCAGTTCTTGTCCAGTATAAAGCCGACGCTTTAAGGCTGTTTGCTTAATCGTCTCAATGTCTAGCCCGCGTCCGTCATCTGCTACTTCAATTATAATATTGTTGCCAGTTTGATAGCTCCTCACCAAAATTTTGGCCATGGGAGGTTTACCGAGTTTTTCTCGTTCGTCGTTTGTCTCAATGCCATGGTCGATGGCGTTGCGAATCATATGCATCAAGCAGTCCTTAATTTCTTCGAGGATGCTTTTGTCAGCAGTTGTTTCTCCTCCTTCAATGATTAATTCCACTTCTTTTGATTGAAGTCTTGCTAAATCTCTAACCACACGCGGAAATAACTGAAATACGGTGGATAGAGGGAGAAGCCGTAGGGTACGAATTTTGTCTCTTAATTCCCCAGCGATGATATCTAATTTCGTGCTGCTTTCTTGAGTTGAAGTTCTGAGGGAGTAGATGATTTTTTCTAGGCGTTCGAGTAGAGGATTGTTAACCATGGATGAAGAATCAGGGGATCGCCCACGGTTGTAAAATGCTTTTGACTCTTCCCATAAGGTGACTAATTCCTCAACTTCAGCCGTACCATGAGCTACTGCGATTTTAGTAACCGTTAATTCCTCGGCTTGTGTCATCAAGGCATCGAGATGACGAGTTTCAACACGAATGGTATCGATACGGAAGGGTTCACCAATCTCTTGAGTGGAAGAAGGTAAGTCCTGAGTTGCTGCTTCCAACGGAATTTGGAGAGACGAGTTCGATTCAAAAGCAAGGAGTGGATATTCCTCAGTAGTTGGTATTACAGCTTCTATCAAATGGTTAAGTCTGTGGACTGTATCAACCTCACTTGGTTGATTATTGACGGCTTCTAGGATCAGTCTGCTGATTGAATCCAATTCCAGAAAAAGGCGATCGCTCACATCACGCGTGAGGGTTATTTGTTGGTATTTGATTCCTGAAAGAGTCTCTTCAACTTGGTGAATCAGGATTTCCACAGTTTCTAACCCAACACTTCTGGAGTCTCCTTTGAGGCTGTGTGCCTCACGTAGTAACTCTTCCAAGGTTGCTGCATCATTTGGACGTTTTTCTAAATGTAGCAAGCCAGCTTCCAGTTTCTGCAAACGTTCTTGGCTGGTAATTCTATAAACATTCCGCAGTTCTTCTTCTATGGGAACAGTGTTACTGTCAACGACTTCAAGTCGTGGCTGTTGGGATGCTCTAAGCGCCGCCTTCAACTCGTCTATGATATGGTTTGTGGAAACGAAACTTGGTTGACCGGTTAATGCTTCTTGTACTAGTAAGCCGATGGCATTCAATGCTTGAGACAGGCTACTACTCACCTCGAAACTCAAGGCGATCTCTTGGCGTTTGAGACTGGAAATCATCTCTTCTACTTGTTGGCTGAGGACTTCTACAGTTTCTATGCCGAGACTTCTGGAGTCTCCTTTTAAGCTGTGAATTGAGCGCTGCAAATCTCTGAGCGTG
>JAQYWN010000410.1 GCA_029379265.1 Rhizonema sp. NSF051 | reverse complement strand
CTTTAATAAGAAAAAATTAAGAATGACCGTAGCAGTTATATTGAAGTTGTCAAATACTCATGCATGTAGCGATTAGCTGCTAACAACCAGTAATAACTAGATTTTGAAACACGCTTTTCTCAAGATTGATCAATAAACTGCTCTTAAACCTCAAGGCGATCGCATCTCTAATGGCAAATCAAACGCTAGGACTCGAAAAACATTTACATGATTATTTACTATCCATTTCTGTACGCGAACCAGAAATATTAACCCAACTGAGGCAGGAAACTTCCCAGCATCCTCAGAGTAGGATGCAGATAGCTCCAGAACAAGGGCAGTTTATGGCAATGCTTGTGCAGTTAATGGGGGCAAAGAAAACCCTTGATGTCGGTGTCTTTACAGGTTACAGTTCTCTAGTCGTAGCATTAGCTCTGCCAGCAGATGGCAAGGTTGTTGCCTGCGATGTGAGTGAAGAGTATACGGCGATCGCTCGTCGCTATTGGCAGCTGGCAGGAGTGGCGAATAAAATTGACCTCCATATTGCCCCAGCACTCTCAACTCTAGAGCGCTTATTAGAATTAGGACAGGCAGGTACTTTTGATTTTGCTTTCATTGATGCGGACAAGACTAGCTACGATGGTTACTACGAAAGCTCTCTAGAACTTGTGCGTCCAGGTGGACTGATTGCTATTGATAACGTCTTCTTGGGAGGACAAGTGGCAGATCCTCAAGTGCAAGACAATAGAATCAAAACAATGCGAAACTTCAACCAGAAGCTGCATCAGGATCACCGTGTCACCCTGAGCTTAATACCAATTGCAGATGGATTGACACTAGCGTTGAAGCGTAGTTAAGGATAAGAGAGAGGAAGAATTAAAAACTTTATATTTTTAATTTTTAATTGAATTCCCTACTCCTCACTCCCTCCTGGATAAGCGATGGCAATACGCCCGTCGAAAACAAAACACTCTCCTTCCCACAAACTCTCCGACTCTACGACTTCCTCCAAATATTTGAGAATCCCGCCTTTAAGGTGATAAACCTCTTCAAACCCTTGTGACAACATGAAGGATGAAGCTTTTTCACACCGGATACCGCCAGTACAAAATAAGGCAACCTTTTTGTGTTTTTTGGGATCGAGGTTGTTGCGGACGTAAACTGGGAATTCACTGAACGAGTGAGTTTGAGGATTTTGCGATCGCTTAAAGGTACCCATATTCACCTCAAAATCGTTCCGGGTGTCAACAATTGTAACTTCTGGATCGCTGATCAGGGCATTCCAGTCTTTTGGACTGACATAAACGCCGACTTGTTGATTGGGATCAACTTCGGGTAAGCCAATAGTGACAATTTCTTTTTTTAGACGTACCTTCATACGGTTAAATGGCGGGGAATCAGCATCAGACACTTTGTGTTCCAAATCTGCCAGACGAGGATCGGAACGTAAAAAAGAGAGAACAGAGTTAACGCTGTCTTGTGAACCCGCAATTGTACCGTTGATGCCTTCAAGTGCCAGCAAAATTGTCCCCATGACGCCATGCTCTCGACAAAGAGACAGTAAAGGGTGTTTTTTCTCAGCAAAATCAGGGAGTCTGACAAACTTATAAAGTGAGGCCACAATAATAGTCATTTTTTTTTCGCTCCTAGTAGTGCAAAATCACAATATTTAAGTTATGATAGTCAGGACAAACAAATTCAAACGCCTGATTTCATTTTACGGGGGTTTAGCTCAGTTGGTAGAGCGCCTGCTTTGCAAGCAGGATGTCAGCGGTTCGAGTCCGCTAACCTCCATATAAAATTCTATTTATAAGATGAGTTGTGTAAAGTTAAGAATTTACGCAAAGTTTATTAATAATACCCTTCGCGCTCTTGACAAAAGCTCGTAGTTGCGATAATAACCAGCAATAGACACTACGAACATGAGAGTAATTTTTTTATGCATATCTACTTATGATTTCATCTTCACCTGACAAAATCACCCAAACTGAGAAAATATGTAATCAACACAACTTTGAGTCATACCCAGCCGTGAACGCTTCTACAAATCCTTCTATTGCAACGCAGTCGCGCAAAGCCGATCACATCCGCATTTGCCTGGAAGAAGATGTCCAATTCCACCAGACGACGAACGGATTAGAACGCTATCGCTTCACGCATTGTTGTCTACCAGAACTTGATCGCAATGAAATTGACATTAGCACTACATTCTTGGGGAAGCGGGTGGGTGCACCACTGCTGATTTCTTCTATGACTGGAGGAACAGAGCAAGCGGGAATCATTAACTATCGTCTTGCGGAAGTTGCCCAGCACTATAAGTTAGCGATGGGTGTAGGTTCCCAACGGGTGGCGGTGGAGAAACCTCAGCTAGCCGATACCTTTGCGGTTCGTAAGTGTGCTCCTGATGTTCTTTTGTTTGCCAACTTGGGTGCTGTTCAACTTAACTATGACTACGGTTTAGATCAATGTCTCCGAATCATTGATATCTTAGAGGCTGATGCCCTAATTTTGCACCTCAACCCACTGCAAGAGAGCATTCAAACGCGAGGTGATACAAACTTCAAAGGATTACTTGACAAAATCTATCAAGTATGCCAGAAGCTACCAGTGCCTGTAATTGCTAAGGAAGTTGGTAATGGGATTTCGGCAGCAATGGCAGAGAAACTGATCGCTGCTGGGGTGACGGCAATTGATGTGGCTGGTGCAGGTGGTACATCTTGGGCGAAGGTAGAAGGCGAACGAGCGTCCAATCCTTTACAACGACGTTTGGGGACGACATTTGCAGATTGGGGTTTGCCTACGGCAGAGTGCATTAGGAGTATTCGTGCTGCGAAGAGTGATATTCCCTTGATTGCGTCAGGAGGATTGCGTAACGGACTTGACGTAGCAATGGCGATCGCTTTGGGTGCTGATCTCGCTGGTTTGGCAATGCCTTTCTTGCAAGCTGCTGCTGAATCGGGAAGCGCACTTCACAATTTGGCTGAAGTTTTAGTTGCTGAAATCACGACAGTACTATTTTGCACTGGTAACTCGACTTTGAACGATCTCAAGCATTCTGGAACTTTAGAGCAAAGACAATAGGAGTAGGGGCTTTCCTTTGTTGATCAATTTTGGCACTGGGTAAGTTATCTGATGAAACCTGCCCGTACAGGTGTCAGGAGTAGGGGCAGGTTTTAGCGATTAATTTTGGCGCTGGGTAAGTTATCTGATGAAACCTGCCCGTACAGGTGTCAGGAGTAGGGGGAGGTTTTGTTGAGCAATTTTGGATCTGGGTAAGTTATCTGATGAAACCTGCCCGTACAGGTGTCAGGAGTAGGGGCAGGTTTTAGCGATTAATTTTGGCACTGGGTAAGTTATCTGATGAAACCTGCCCGTACAGGTGTCAGGAGTAAAAATTGTTAACTTCCTATTAGCCACTCCAAGACGAACTACTCCCTTTTAAGTCTATTATGGAGTGCGTTGCTCCAGTTCCCATTGAGATGACTTTCGTGCAACTGGCACCATATTGCTTTATCGGTGAGTAGCAGCAAATGCTGTGAGAATGTTACCAATGAAGTAGCTATGGATAAAAATGTGGAACTTTTGTAGGTGTTTTTGTTCTCGCTCGACAAAACTTTTGAGTAATTAGTTATCATGCGTAATTTTATTAAACAAACTTTTGCCAGTGCAATTGGAAGCTTACTAGGACTGATAATTTTTTGTGGGCTTGGAACTGGCGGATTGTTTTTGCTTTTGTTAGCTGTGTCTTCTAGCGATACTGCTCCGTCCGTGAAAGATAAATCAGTGTTAGTTTTTGACTTATCAATGAATATTAGCGATAGTGAACCCAGTTCTAGCGAGTTTCTTCAGAAAGCACTATCAGGAGAAGATAACAATCAGATGTCGCTCCGTACCGTTCTTGATACTTTAGAACAAGCACGGCTTGACTCGCGAATTGTCGGTATATACTTAGATGCTACTCATCCTTCCGTTGCTGGTGCAACTGGCTTTGCCACTCTCAAGGAAGTCCGTCAGGCGTTAGAGAAATTTCGCGCCACAGGAAAAAAGGTTGTGGCATACGGCATGGAGTGGGATCAAAAAGATTACTACCTGAGTTCCGTTGCAGATACGATTATGCTCAATCCTTTAGGAGAAATGGAAGTTAAAGGTTTGGGGATACAAACAATGTTCCTAGCCGGGGCTTTGCAAAAGTATGGTGTTGGCGTTCAAATCGTGCGGGAAGGAAAATTCAAGGGAGCAGTGGAACCGTTTATATTGACAAAGTTCAGTCCAGAAAACCGTGAGCAAACTCAAAAATTGTTGGATGATGTTTGGACGGATTGGCGTACGTCTGTGGGAACAAGTCGTAAAATTGACCCACAACAGTTGCAGGCGATCGCAGATAATCAGGCTTTGTTGCCAGCAGATCGAGCCAAAGCCAGCCATTTGGTCGATAAGATAGGGTATTTTGATGAAGTGGTTACTGACCTGAAGCAATTGACGGATAGCAAGACTGAAGATAAGACATTCCGTCAAATCAGCTTTAATAACTATGCACAAGTCTATCACAAACCAGTGGGAAGAGAGCGCTTCGCCAAGAATCGCGTTGCTGTTGTTTATGCCGAAGGAGAAATTGTCGATGGTCAAGGTAACAATGGAGACGTTGGTGGCGATCGCTTTGCCAAAATCTTTCGCCGACTGCGACAGGATCGCAATGTGAAAGCAATTGTACTGCGGATCAACAGTCCAGGAGGTAGCGCTACGGCCGCAGAGGTGATGCAGCGAGAAGTCCGGTTGACTCGACAGACTAAACCAGTTGTCGTATCAATGGGCGATCTCGCTGCATCAGGTGGCTACTGGATTGCCACTGACTCTAACCGGATTTTTGCGGAACCAAACACAATTACAGGTTCCATAGGTGTTTTTGGTCAATTACTCAATCTCCAAAAGCTGGCAAATGACCACGGTATCACTTGGGATACCGTGAAAACAGGGAAATACGCTGATAGCCAGACTGTTTCTCGCCCCAAATCTCCTGAGGAATTGGCTATTTCCCAGCGCAGTGTTGACCGAATTTACAATTTATTCTTGAACAAAGTTGCTCAAGGTCGAAAGCTTCCAGAGCAAAAAGTGGCGGAAATTGCTCAAGGACGAGTTTGGTCGGGTACAGCAGCGAAGGGGATAGGTTTGGTAGATGAAATTGGCGGTTTAGATACTGCTATCAAATATGCTGCCCAACAGGCAAATCTCGGAGACAATTGGGAATTACAAGAGTATCCCAAGTATGGCACATTTGGAGAGCGTCTGTTCGGACAGGTGGCACAAGAGACACGAAGCACATTAGGAATCGATCAAGCGCAATTCAAATCAGCAGATCCTTTGTCAGCAGAGTTCCTTCATCTTCAACAGGAGATCACTATTCTACACAAAATGAACGACCCACAAGGTGTGTATGCCCGCTTACCCTTCAACTTCCAAATTAAGTAAAGGGTAATTGGAAAGAACGGTTGTTGGGGATTGTTCTTTCTTTATATTCCCCAAATACACAATCTATCTGTAGAGGTATCCTGACAAAATCAACACGGGTGTGTAAAGTAGTAAGTGGTATCTTACAATCTGCACGATTTGACACAACCATCTATGGATAGAAAAACGAAACGTCTTCTGCTCCTTGTTGTTTCCTGTAGTATAACTGGTGTCATTTTAGGAGGAAGCGCCAGTTGGGCACAGAGCAATATCTGCTTGCATTCTAGTACAGTGACAAGCGAATGCTTAACGCATGACCCCATAACCAAAACTATAGAGGGAATGAGTACAGGACTAGTAGCCGGGGCTGGGGCAGCTTTTGGTGCAGCATGGAATTTACGCCATGAAGAGTAAAGAAGCCACAACTAAATCTCTTTCTCGCGGAGTCTTCTGTAGAAGAGATGATAGTATGTGCTATACTTAAGAATTGGTCATAGTTTTAGTTACGTAGAGATGTTCCAGTGCAACGTCTCTACATGTTTAGTACATTATGGCTGTCTCTAAAGCTACCATCCCAAACAGCCAAAACTTTTGTATTTCAAGCTTTTTAATTTCTAATTTTTAATTACAAGCGAGCGGTGTTATTCATTCTTTGAGAAGTTGTACTCGTTCGGAGTCAGACTTGAGTGCTTGAAATTGAGCCATAAATCGTCCACCACAAAACGAGAAATTAATTTGGTAAACTACTAACACGGGGCGTTGGATGCCTCATAACCATCGATTCAGGCGATCGCCGGCTAAACCATATTAATGGTGGGCGCATTCATCCATGAAAATATTAGCAGTGCTACAGTAGATGTAGTTGCATGGGTAAGGCGTCGAGCGCGTGTAGAGACAAAAATCTGTATCTTCAATAAAAATCACCGATATTTTCTTGATGGTACATGCGAACAGATTTATTCGGGGAATAAATCTAAAGTCCGCTAATGCGCGCATCTAAAATCGAATAGCTTAACAAGCTTCGGTTAATTGTATTTAGTGGAAAAAATGATTCGGATCTTGTTAGTTGACGACCAATTTTTGATCCGTGAGGGACTCAAGAGTATGCTTGAGTCGAATCCAGACATGCAAGTGATCGGCGAGGCGGAAAATGGGCAACGGGCGCTCGAACAGATACCCACACTGCAACCCGATATTGTGTTAATGGATATCCGGATGCCTGTAATGGATGGAGTTGCGGCAACTAAAGCGATCGCTCAACACTATCCCAATACTAAAGTGTTGGTTTTGACGACTTTTGATGACGATGAGTACGTCTCGCAAGCGATGCGGTTGGGCGCTAAAGGCTATCTGCTCAAGGATACTGAACCAGATGAACTGGCGCTGGCAATTAGAGCCGTCTATAAAGGACATACTCAATTAGGGCCGGGATTGTTTGAAAAAGCTCTGATGTACGTTGCTCCAAGAGATTCTACCATTGAGCAACCCCCTGAATTGGCACAACTTACACCAAGAGAGTTAGATGTACTACGTTTGATGGCTTCTGGAGCTAATAACCGTGAGATTGCCCAATCGCTTTTCCTTTCGGAGAATACTGTGAAAAATTATGTCACAAATATTCTTAGTCGTTTAAATTTGCGCGATCGCACTCAGGCATCTCTGTTGGCTCATTCTCTATTCAGACAGTCTTAGATATATTATATCATGTTCGATCAATGAGTTATAAATAAAAGATAGGTTCGTAGTTGCGCTTTAGCGCTCTCAAACTGTTAAGAGCGCTAAAGCGCAACTACGAA
>JAQYWN010000409.1 GCA_029379265.1 Rhizonema sp. NSF051 | reverse complement strand
GGATAACTCTATTTTAAATTTAAAATTTTTAATTTTTAATTTCTTTTTGATTGTGGGATTGGGGTTGGCAATTTTTGCAGTTTTGCCCCGTGTACCGGGATATCAACTACGGACGTTTCCAGTGAGTTCTCCAATTGAGGTGAAAGGTGGTTTTACCGGACGCAATGTGCTTAACCCTGGTTATGTCCATCAAGGTAGTGCCAGCAAAGGTGATGGAAGCAGTAAGGGAAGCACCCGGACGGGCAAGGACGGACAGCCCGATAATAGCTTTTATTACGGTTTTAACAATCAAATTGATCAAAATCTCAGGGGAGAGATGAAACCTAAAGTCGTGATGCGGGTACGCTCGCAAGGCTTGGGTTTCTGGCGGGTGCTGGCCTTTGACCGCTACACAGGTAAGGGATGGGAAATTTCTCGCTCCTCACAAGTTCAAACCCTCAAGCGAGAGCCTTGGTCTTATCAAATATTTCTTCCACAGCCTGCGATCGCAACTCCCACGAAAGAGGTTGTACAAACCTACACGGTAGTGTCGGAATTACCTAATTTGATTCCCACTTTAGCTTATCCTAAGGAAATTTACTTTCCGACACCAGTGGTTGCTGTCGATACAGAAGGTGGTTTGCGATCGCCTGTAGAATTATCAGAAGGTCTAACCTATACCGTCATTTCGGAAGTTCCCACACGCGATCAGACTTTGTTGGGACAAGCTGAAACGAGATATTCACAAAATATTAAAAATTACTACCTGCAAATTAAGAGCGAAATTGCCGAGAAAGTCAGGCAATGTACTGAAGAAATTTTAGCCAACTACAACTCAGATCAGGTAGGAAAGTCAAACAAAACTCTCGATTCTCCCTATGAAAAAGCTCTTTATTTAGCCCAGTATCTAAAGCAACACTATAACGTTCCCGATAATCCCTTCTCATTACCTGCTTTAGGTGAAAAAGAAGACTTAGTTGAAGCTTTCTTATTCAAGAATCAAGGAGGCTATCCAGACCACTTTTCTACAGTTCTCACAGTTATGCTGCGTTCGATTGGTATTCCAGCGCGGTTAGTTGCGGGGTTCAGTCCGGGAGAATTCAATCCGTTCACGGGAATGTATGTCGTTCGCAACACGGACGCCTACGCCATGACAGAAGTGTACTTCCCTAAGTATGGCTGGTTTACTTTTGACCCCATTCCCAATCATCCCCTTATTCCTCCTTCAATAGAGGATTCTCAAACTTTTAGCGTTCTACATTCCTTTTGGAATTGGATTGCTGGGTGGTTGCCCTCACCTGTCACAGGATTACTTAATCGCCTGTTTGAAACAATATTTAGCTGGATCGCCAGAGTGTTTTCTTGGTTTTTCTCTTTATTCTCTCAAGGGATATCCGGCATTTTAACTGGATTTCTTTTCGTAACAGCGTTTGCCTTTTTAAGTTGGCTGGGTTGGGGGCGATGGCGAGAATGGCGATATCACCGAGTCTTAAGTAAACTACCAGCAATGGAAAGCCTTTATCAACAAATGCTGCGATGGTCAGCAGGAAAAGGTTTGAGCAAACACCCAGCACAAACACCTTTAGATTATGCCAGAGTATCTTACCAGCATCACTCAACAGCAACGGCCCAGATCGTAAATGAAATTAGCAAAGCCTATGTAAGCTGGCGTTATGGTGATGTTGCTCCGAACTTACACCAATTACGACAAAGATGGAAAGAACTACAAAACAGTAATGAGTAATGAGTGATGAGTTATGAGTATAAAGACTAAGACTGAGTTCTGAGTTATGAGTACTGTAATTCAGAAGTTTCTCTAATCCACGTTCTGTTCCTTGGTAGAAGACTATTTGACTCATCACTCATTACTCCAAAAAGCGAGTAGCAAAATTTTGCGATCGCGTTGGTGACAAAGCGCGTGCTTTGACAATTGCGGCAGCTAATAAAGCGTAGGACAATCCTCCAATTAACATCAATAATCCTAAGACCAAAATTCCCATTGAACTCGCTAACCCAATGCTGCTATCCCACAAACTGTGGAGTAAAGCCGCACTGAAATAACCTAATGTTAAAATTCGCCAAGCTTGACGCGGTCTGAGTACACTTAAGCCAATACAGTACCCGAACCAACCACTCCAAGCCATATGTCCTGCTACTTCACCTAAAATTCGCGGAATGAGCAGTTGTAACCCTGCTAGTAACCCAGCCTCTTCCCCCATATGTTGAGCAATGTGTGTTGCGATCGTACCGGGCACATACTGACCTAGAGTTTCAAAAAGAGTAAAACCAACTGCAGAAGCTGCCCCTAGTAAAATTCCATCTAGGGGTTCGCAAACGCCAATGCGTTCGCGCTTGGGTGATGATATTTTTCTACCTATAAAGTAAAATCCAATAATTGGTAATGCTTTGAGTAATTCTTCCAACAACCCAGCACCGAAAAAGAATCGGACAAATAATTCCAGAAAGGATATAGAACTTATATCGTTAGGTATGTTTCCAGGAAGAATGCCACGAAACACAAGAATAAAGACTGTGAGTACTGGACTGCTTAAAAGCACAGGAGTTATAATAGCAGCAGTTGTGAGGACCCACCAAGGCTTAGGCTTACCACACAACTGATAAATAAAGTAAAATGCAGCAGTTGCTAAATAAGCTCCCAATAATAGCTGGTACAACAAACCCTGAACAAAAAACAAGAGTACCACGAATACGACTGTGATAATTCCTGGCAATAAGTAAGTTTTGCGAGTGAAATCTCTTGGATGAGAAATAATGGGAAGCATTTGTGACCAGCTGGCATTATCATCTGAATTGAGCAAGACTTGATTCACTGCGGAGGCTGGAGTGGGATTGGAATTGACTGTAGTCTGTTCCATCATGGTTGGTGAGGAAGTGACTTGGTACTCAAAAATAAATTCTGGTCCATTATTACCAAAAGTCATGTGATCGCCTGCGTGTAATTCTTGACAACCATTCAAACGTGATCCATTCAAATAAGTCCCATTCGCACTATTCAAGTCACAAAGCAAAAAGCTGATTCTGCCGTCAAGGGTTTGAGATGAGCTAACGGTTGCATGACGCCGCGAAACCATTTTATATGTATTGGGATTCAACGCAATTTGGCAACTGGGTTCGCGCCCAATCACGACTTCACCAGTTGTCGGGAGTGAGTAAGGTGATTCTCCATTACTGGAACTCAAACGCAGAAATGCATGACTCATTGAGGCAATTCCCCTACCCATCTAATACAAGTCATCATACACTTTGTCCGCTCTGTTTTACGTAGTTTATAAAAATTATTAGTCATATTTTTTACATTACATCTAGCATTCAGCCGTTAGTAGTATTAGCTCGGTATATACTAATTTTAAGGGTTGGGCTTAGATCTGTTAAAGATTTATATAATTAAGTTCGTACAGCACCGATCTCTGATAGCTTATTTAATTTCAACTAACATTAATTCAGTTTTAGCAATTTTCCGGAATCCATATATTAACTTAAGTTGCTATTTACATGGACGCTAGATGCTAACAGGTAATGGGAAAAAATTATTCTCAATTCCCAATCCCTATTACCAACTACCCCTTCTGGATTTACTCTCAACTAAAGCGTGCGAGATATTGATGAGCGTGCTGCCTCACCAACTATCACATATGCCGTTCCTAGCAACTTGGTGATTAATTGTTAATATACTTATAACTTTATATACTTTTAAAATCCAACTATACAGAGGGAATTAGTACTTCATGTTACAAACTCTGCTCAACAATCGTTACAGGATTGTAAAAGTTATTGGAGAAGGTGGCTTTGGCAAAACTTTCCTGACACAAGACACACATTTGCCATCTGGTCGTCTTTGTGTCATTAAGCAACTCAAGCCTATTACCAACGATCCTGAGATTTACAGGATGATTCAAGATAGGTTTCAGCGTGAAGCCACAATTTTGGAGGATTTGGGAAATGACAACAATCAAATTCCTAAATTATATGCCTATTTTTCCGAAAAAGGTGAGTTTTATTTAGTCCAAGAATATATTCAAGGGAAAACACTGACTCATAAGGTTCATTCTCATGGACCTTTAAATGAAATTGTCGTTGTAGAAATACTTAAGAATCTGTTGCATGTTCTTAACTACGTGCACAGTAGACAAATGATCCATCGAGATGTCAAGCCAGACAATGTGATTCTGCGCGACTCAGATAACGTACCAGTATTAATCGATTTTGGTGCCGTGCGAGAATCAATGGGTACAGTGGCGAATTCGCAAGGTAATCCGACAAACTCAATTATTGTTGGTACACCAGGGTATATGCCGACAGAACAAGCAGCTGGCAGACCTCTTTACAACAGTGACTTATACAGTTTAGGACTAACGATAATTTATCTATTGACTGGGAAAGTACCGCGTGAGCTACGGGATTTTAAAAGTGAAAACATTATCTGGCATCAACACGCAATGAATATCAGTCCCAGTTTGAGGACATTGCTGGATAAAGCGATCGCCAATAATCCAAGCGATCGCTATGCCACTGCCTGGGAAATGCTTGATGCTTTGCAATCAATTACTGCTGGTGTTAACCTTGTATCACTTTCACTCTTGAGTGGTGGACACCCTGTAAAATCACAGACAACCCTCCTGTCGCCCATACAAACTCCAACTTCAGGGTCAAATTGGCTTGGAGGCGGTGGCACATTCAATACTTCTACGCTTGTGCCGCATGAAATCCAAAAGTGGAACTGGGGAGCGTTTTTGCTATCACCTTACTGGTGTATTACTAATCAAGTTTGGATTGGGTTAATATCCTTTATTCCGGTGATTAACATACCAATGCTTTTTATCCTGGGTGCTAAAGGTAACCTTTGGGCGTGGAAAAGTCGTCCGTGGCGCAGTCTTGAAGATTTTAAAGCTCATCAAAGAGGGTGGGCTGTGACAGGTATAATAGTTTGCCCGATCTTGCTGTGGTTTCAATTTATGGTAGTACGGTCAGTACTATTTAATCATTCCACCAACAACTCTGTTTTATCTAGTGACTCCCCTATCAACTCAGCACCCACAAGTCAAACTAGTTCTAGCACGCCCAGAGATCTCAACAGTGAATCTCCTCAAAATCACTCCAACAACCCGGCATTATCTGGTGACTCCACTCTTCACTCAGCACCCACAAGTCAAACTAGTTCTAGCACGCCCAGAGATCTCAACAGTGAATCTCCTCAATACTCAGAAATTGGAATTGATAGATTTCCGCAAGTCGAAATTAGCAAACTGGAAACCTACACTTACAATACTCGTCTTTTCTCAATCAGCTTACCCCACGGGTGGATAACAAAAAAGACAATCGAGCCAACCCACACACTTTTATCCTGGCTGGATAAGAGTCCGAATACCCTTGCTTACATCCACGTCGAGATCTTCTCCTGGTCACCTAAATTAAATAAGAAGCAGTTAAGCGATTTTTTGAAAACATCTCTTAATCACTCTTTTGGTTCAAAATCGAGCTTAGACTTCAGAATGGAACAGCCCATACAGCTTGCTAATGGGATCGAAATCAATTGGAGCCAAGCACTCACCGTCAAAGATGTGAAGGGCAGACTCAGGGCCAACAGCTTCATCCAACAGCGCGGCAACAAAATTTCCATTTATACCGATGCTGTACCCCAAGAGCAGTATCCAAGGTTGGAACCAATGTTAAAGCAAATCCGCAATAGCTATAAAATTAACCCTGTAGCTCCTTTGCATTGAGTAGGTTAAGCTAATAAAACCTCAATATGTACACAAATCTTAACTGACTCAGAAGCCTACTACGAACTAAATAATAACCATTAACGACCCGAAGAAAGTAAAGTTGTGTTTATTGCATGCCAACACACTTATAGCTACCCCCAAAGCTGTTAGGACAAGTTGGCGGTATACGCCTCAACTGAGTACTGCCGTGAATTGATTGTTGTTCTAAGCATCAATCCGTTGCTATAATTCGTGTTTATAAATTAATCAACCCTGTTCTCTTTTCTCCTGTATTCCTGAGAAGCTTCTCCTCACTGGGCTCTGTACCTGTGTATTCGCTCTGATTGGGGTGATTGAGCAACTCATTATACACGAACAGTGTTTCCTGATGAACGCGAGCAATATTTAACCTCTCTAAGTTTTGATGTGCTTTTTGTTTCCACTTTTGCAGCAAATCTGGATGACTTAACAATTGTGTTAATGTTTTTGCTAAAGTATTGCTATCTTTTGGTGGCACCAAAATACCAGCTTGCCCATCATCTAATGCTTCTGGAATCCCATCTACCTGAGTGGCAATAATAGCACAACCTGCTTCACGAGCTTCTGAAAGTACAAGAGGGCAAGGATCTTGATGTGAAGCTAGTACAAAGATGTCACTTGATAATAGGTAACGTTGAGGTTCGGGTTGGAAACCTTCAAAATGAATGCGTTCTGCTACAGATGTTTCTCGTGCTTGTGCCTCAAATAGTAAGCGATCAGGTCCGTCTCCAACTAAATAAAGATGCACTTGCGGAAAATCTACAGCAATTTGGTCAAAAGCAGCAATTAACTCAACAATGCCCTTACGCTTATACATCCCAGCTATGGTAACAATGGCAGGCTGTTGTAATTGTATTGGTGAATACTCTTGTAATTGACGATTGCGAGGACTACCTAAAGGACCGTTGCATACCACCTGTAACTTATTTTTAGGGACACCGCGCTGCAACATGGACGTTTGTACAGCTTGACTGACGGCAATCACCTTGTCAGCTAAACCCATCAGCACGCTTGTACGCTGAAATTCATTATGTACTGTAGAAACTAAACTATACTTAGACCCAAATCTTAAAAACTTTGCTATTATCACTCCTGTCATCATATGGGCATGAACAATATCGGGCTGAAATTCTTTTACAATTGCTCGATAACGCACAGCCGCTTTGCTCAGGGATATTAGTTTTCTTGTTTGATCTAATTGGTAGTGTTTAACACTGTAAAGAGCAAGTATTTCCTCATATTCTCCACCATGAGAAACGACTGCTACCTCATGACCTGCTTGCGCTTGTATGCAAGCCGTATCTACAGCCACATTTACTATACCGTTACCAACTTTTTGGATGTGATTTAAAATATGAATTATTCGCATATTATGCCTTGGGAATGAAGAGACAAATAAGGGTAATTTTGGACGCATAACATCCTTCGGGGAAAATTTAGATTGATTACTTTGGGCTTGATCATCTCCCCATTTTTTATTTCAATTTATGAT
>JAQYWN010000408.1 GCA_029379265.1 Rhizonema sp. NSF051 | reverse complement strand
TTTCTTCCTGTGTTTGAAATTGCGTCTGGCAATATGATTAGGGGGTAACTCATCCACACTACTGATGGGCAGATTGGCATCAACGGCACCGCCAACACTGACTTGCCATAAAATAGCGACCGTGATCGCGCTCCCTATGTCTTTCAGCCCGTTTAGGGTGAATCATTTTAGTTTGATGCCATGCCAAACCACCTCTTTTACCATCCTTAAACATACACTCAATCCAAGAACGCATTGAATACCAACAAGCATCCGCCACTTCAGGAGGTAAATCCGTGACAATCAGCCAAGGATCGGTATAACCCTCATCCCAACATCCTAAAAGTGTGCATTTAATCGAATTGGTTTTGAAACAAGTCACCAATCCTTTCCAGTGATCACCGAGTTTTGGTATTAAGGACGTGAGCAAACACCACTCTCTTTGCCCATGATGTTGAAATTGACCTTGTTGATTAATTCGCATGAATGGATGCCAACCCACAGACTGAATTTGGTTGTAAAGCCAATCAGCATACAATCCGCGATCAGTCGTGACAATTACAAACCAATCACTCTCGACACCATTCTTGATGTGGTCAAACAATTCAAGCCAATGTGGTTTCCAACTTCCTGGCTGAGTTGCTGAGACAATTCTCCATGCCACCGGAATCCCGACACCACGGTAAACAACACTAATTGCTAACACTGTAAATCTTGTACTCAGAGTGGAAGCATCCGCCGCCAGTACTAAACGTTTTTCATCAACTGGCCATAAGCTGAGTATCCAAAATAGTAGTGGACTAAAACAGGCACTCACATCCAAACTTGCTCGCCCATCGCCTTTTTTATCTTTTCCATCTCGATACCATTCTCGTAGTTGCTGACGTACAGTGTTCTCTTTTTTGCCCAATAATGTCGCTAAAAATACTGCTACTGTCGTCAAACCACGCTTATTGGGTCATGACAATGCCAAAACTCCACATTGCTAATACAACTGCTTGAGATTTGGTCAGATGCGGCATTTTTTTGATCACTGTTCTCGTCCACTCATTTAATTGAGCATTTTTGATCACTTGCATTCAAAGAAAACCCCGCTGAAAGAAGGGCGATCGCACTCGCTGAATTTGTGGTTTTTACCTACAAGCCTCAGATTGCTATCATACCTTCATTTGGCGACTTTCTTAAACACCTACCCTTGAAAGGGGGTTGGGGGTGGGGTTCTTTTCCGCATGGTTATGTTACCGGACATGATATTAATCACCGTTTCAGATTACATAACTTTACTATAGAAAGTTTCACGATTGTCAGATAAATTGAGTTACCAGACACTCATTTCCAGCTCTTGGAAACACGTTTATAAAAGCGGAGCTTTTTTGATCTAGAAGGCGCTCTTTTGAGGTTGATTCAGTATGGATGAGTTTGAAGCCGAGCGGCAATTGAAGGTGTTTGACTGACTATTGAATGTAGCGCATTAAGTTTTGGATATGGCTTAAGCAGTTCTTTTGGGGGTCGTAATGGTCCATTCGGCTCGGGTATATAAAAGAATGTAGATGGAGTTATCCAAAGTTGTGCATTTTCATCTAATGTACATAAAATATCAAACACTGCTAAATCAGCCCATGTTAATGATGGACTAACAAGGAATGGAGAGCCAACGTTGCGTTCAATCAGGAGTTCAAATCTTTTGAAGTGCATGGGCACAGTTACGGCGAAGAACTCGCATAGCCGCTCCACTTTCGCCGATACATCCCTCATTTTCATGATTAATCGATCATTTTCCACAATACGGTCAACATAGCAACCGTATAAAAGGTCTAGCAGATCTCTCCATGCATCGACAACCATGTCTGATATGGCAGCTTGCACAGTGTCTAATGGATACAATCCAGCTTCTTTTGCCGCATACCGAGCGATGGCGCATGATTGACTTATTATGGTGTCACCAACTTCAAGAGTAGGGAACTGCTCGAAGGGGAGTTCTCCACTTTCCCGCATGCGTGCATATTCTGGGAATGATACTATTTTATCTTCAAATGGAACACTACCGTAAATGAAAATCAGGCGTTGAAGTTCAGCTCTGCCCTTCCCATCGTCAAAATATCGTAAGATTAAACGTGAATTCGTCATTTTTAGCTAATGATGTAATGGTTGGTAAAAATAAATGAAAAATGCACTTGCTTCAATCTAGCTAATCAACCCAATACTTAGCGCGTTCAACTGCATGAAGCCAAGTGACGAAGTTTGCTAATGCTTGATGTTGCCCAATACCGGGTGAAAAAGAACGGTTTATTTGCCGTTGGCGCACTAGTGCTTCGTAACTCTCCCAAAATCCAGCCGCAAGTCCAGCTGCAAATGCAATACCCTGGACGGTTGTATCGCGCATTGTCGGACGTTCAACAGAAATTCCTAACACATCTGCTTGAAACTGCATGAGGAAATTGTTTTCGCAAGCACCTCCGTCAACAGTTAACCCACTAATAGGAGTATGACTTGATGCATTAATTGCCTGCACCACTTCCAAAACCTGGTAGGCGATCGCCTCCAACACGGCGCGGACTAAATGCTCTCTTTTTGTTCCTCCAGTTATTCCGAAAAAGGCTCCTCTGGCACTCATATCCCAGTGGGGTGCACCTAATCCACTAAATGCTGGCACAAAATAAACTCCGCCATTATCTACAACTTGATTTGCCATGTCTTCTGTTTCAGCAGCAGTTGTGATTAGTTTTATTCCATCACGTAACCATTGGATACATGCTCCTGTCGTAAACATACTACCTTCTAAGGCATAGCTGATGTCGAGACTGCCTTTTTTGGATGCTTGTGTCCATGCCACTGTAGAAATTAATTTATTTTGGGAGCGGATAATCTCGTCCCCAGTATGAGCTACTAAAAAGCTACCAGTGCCGTAAGTACATTTCATAGTTCCAGGGCGATCGCAACCGTGACCAAACAAAGCCGCTTGCTGATCTCCTAAAATAGCAGTGATGGGAATTTCCACACCTAATAAGCTCGGATCAGTCACTCCAAATGCTCCTAAGCTCGGTTTAATCTTAGGTAAAATATGAGCGGGAATTTTGAATAAATCTAGTAGTGTCTCATCCCACTCACAAGTTTTTAGATTCATCAGCATTGTGCGGCTGGCATTGCTGTGATCGGTAGCATGAATCCCACCTGTAAGTTTCCACAGGATCCAGGTATCAATTGTGCCTGCTAATACATTGTTGAGGTCAATGTCTGCCAAATTGTCCAAAAGCCACCGGAACTTGGAAGCGGAAAAGTAAGCATCAACCACAAGTCCAGTGCGATCATAAATCTCTTTATCTAGTCCAAGTTCCAGCAATTGATTGCATAAAGGAGCCGTGCGACGATCCTGCCAGACAATAGCATTGTGAAGTGGTTGTCCGGTTCTTCTGTCCCAAATTAAACAAGTTTCGCGTTGCACTGTCAATCCGATAGCGGCAATTTCACTCTTGTTAATCTGAGCAGTACCAATCGCGGTTTGCATTACCCAACAAGTGTCCTGCCAGATTTCTTGAGGATCATGTTCCACCAATCCTGGCTGAGGGTAATATTGCGTCAGTTCTTTGTATGCAGAAGAAACAATATTGCCTTTTTTGTTAAATACAAAGGCACGGTTACCTGTTGTCCCTAAGTCAAGTGCCAGAATATACCCTTCGGATGAAGTTGCTGTCCCTAATTCTTGCATAGTCGTTGTTAGCTTTGCCTGCGTTTAACCTACCATCAATTGGGGATCGCTTATCCGTTCAGAGGTGCGATAACTACCCGAATGAAGAAAACTGAGCAGTTCAGAGCATCACTCTGTCTACTCAATTTAGTTAAAGAACTCAGCTAAATACTTATATCAATTATAGTATTAAAATGTGCTTATGGTCAGCTTAAACTACTTTGGAAAAACTTGACGACATCACGGATGACTTGGGGTGATAGTAAAGCCGTACCGTGGGCGGTGCCGTTCAGGACTACCAACTTATGATTTTGGGCAGGAGAGAGTGTGTTAATTTGTTGCGGTCCTGATCCAGCGATGCTGTCGTCGCGACTGTGGTAGATGAGCAAAGCAGAGTGATTTGAGCGCCCTGCTGCCAAAGCATCTAAACCGTTGTAATTAGCTCCGGGCGATAACAAAGTTAAGGCTTTCACCTGAAGAGGGTGTGAGGCTGCGTAGATGAGAGCATTGTTCGCACCGTAAGAGGCTCCTGCCAGCCCAATTGGCAGCTGTTTGGGGAAGCTTGCAACAGCCGCAGCAATGTCTTGTCCTGTTTCCCAAGGCGCATTATCACCTGTCGGTCCAGGTCCTTGAGTAGAACGTCCAGCACCGCGTTGGTCTATTGCTAAAACGCTGAAGCCTGACTGTTGGAGTGCTGTCGCCAGGGGTTGCCAGTCTGCTGCTGTTCCGTTGCGTTGGTGAAGCAAAACAATCGCACCTTGTGTCTTGCCTGATGGCTGATAGAGATTCCCCACAATCGTCCAGCCATCGCTCGTTTTGAGCTTGACTTCTTCAACTGGCTTAGACGCAATCCTTTGAGCTACTGGTTGTGCTGTTGGGGCAGTTATATGGCTTACTGGTTGTGCAGTGCAGGCGACTAGGAGTTCTAGGCTGTTCGCTAAGGCGATGAGCAGGAGCCGTCGTGCTTGCATGGTAGGAAAGCCTTGCTGAATCCGAGAACTAATATTCACTTATTATCCTTTTTATAAAAAGAAATAAATTGTAGCTGCGCTGTTTAGCCTAAAGGCGAATGCAAAGCGAACAACTACATTATCCGCTCTCATTAACGTCATGCCGTACTTATTCGTTGCAGAAATTTATTTTGGATTGTTATCTCGATTTCTTGGACGCTTATGCTTATACGTTGCAAGTGTTAAGCGAGATTCCTGGTTGTTTGTTTTTTCGACTACGTTACAATCTATGTGATTCATCATTGACTCTGGTGGGATGAGTGCAACTGCATGAGGTACGGGACGAGGCACATGTTTGACGAGAGATTGTCCTTGGTAAACCAATGATGTACTCTGACCTGAATCAACCATTACCACATCCTGTAATCCAGTTTTAGCTAATGCCGCTCCTAAAGATACTGAATCAACAGATTCAAGAGAAACACCGATTTGTGGTTGTTGTTCTTGGTTGATACCCCAAAAAGCACGAAAACGCGGGATATCAAAACCATATAAACCATTAAAGGAACTTGCTGGTTGTGGTTGACCGTTTTTCACTAGCCACGCCGCAGCGACAAATGCATCGGTAACTTCTGGCATCTCGGCTTGTAGTCCTTCTAAAGTGTTGTGCTTTCCAGGATCGAAGGGAATAAAGCGCACTGCACTAGGGCTAATCAGTACCAGAGGGCGTCCAGCTAATTTGGGAATATCATTGCGATCGCCAGGAATAAATTGATGTGTCACCTGACTCATCACAGGTCCAATCATAAAATTGGAATCTAAGTATTTTAAGGAAAAGAAGCCTCCGTCTACCGCAGCTACAGCATTAGTACCACTCCTCGCCAAAATCTCTTTAACTTGATAACGGCTGCTTGCATGAATAGTGATTGGTTTGCCACCTTTTACCATAACAAGTTTAATTTTGTCAATAGTCATGGCAGTTTCTTGGACAGGACTTGTAAAGTCAAAGCCCATTTTCCAGTGCGGTAATTCTGGTCCTCCCCAAGCTTGAGCGATCGCATCTTTTAATTTCGATTCACTAAAGCGAGAAACCGTCAGTAAAGTGTTTGATGCACCTGCAAACCGTTCATCCGCATCATTCATTGTCAATGCCAGTTCATACCCTGCACTGTAGACTGAGCGTGCGACTCGCTCATCATATTTACCTGATGGGTAAGTAAAGTAGCGGATTCTCTTACCTAACTTCGTTTCGAGAACATTCTTAGAGTCTATGGTTTCCTTTTGTAGTTGCTCATCGGAAACTTTCGTTAAATCATCTGGGTGAGTGACACTATAAGATGCAATTGTCACTAAAGGATTGACTGCCATCTCCCGTAGCTGTTCCCAACTCACATGCTTTTTCTCTGTGTTATTATTTATACTGTCAGTATAAACTGAGAACAATCCAGGATAATTATATTTTTTTAGTAAAGGATAAACATACTGATAATGCCCTTCATAACCATCATCAAATGTCAGCAGAACTGGTTTTGTTGGTAGTGGTAGTCCTGTCTGCAAATGAGTCATTAGCTGATCAAGACTGATAGGAGTAACACCTTGGTCTTTGATCAACTCGAACTGTTTTTCTAATTCATCAGACGTAAGATCGAAGAATCCTTTTTTTTGAGACCGGATGTCGTGATACCTGATAATAGGGACTCTTGCCAACTTTGCCCGGTCGTTAATGTACGGCCAGGGGCTGCGATTTAGGTAAGCTAAGACATAAGGACCAAGTCCTTCCACAAGATTTTGTACGCCCAAATATGGCTCACTGAGCCAAGTAGATATCTGCACACCAGTAGTGATTAAACGCGCTCCCTGGTTATCCTGTCCTGAATGATTGCTGCAAGCTTCTGCTGTTGTTGGCACCGGAGGTGTGGCTGAATTGATGTTGGTAGATTGTGCAGCCGCAAGTTCTGGTAAAAATCCTGATAGAGTGCAAAAACCTAAAACAAGCATATAAAGTATGCTTCGGGGGTAAATGTTAGTAAATTTGTCAGCAAGAAAGCGATTTTTAGATATAAAAGTCATAATTTTTTTTCATAACAGAGGGTCATAGGGTGACCGTCTTGAACACTGAAATCAGGTTGACGCTCATACTTTATTATTTGTTCTTTATCTAGATCCTCAAGAAATTATTAAGAAATTATTAAGTTTTTTTAGTGACAGCATGAAGGATAGGGGGAGAAAGGCGAAGAATCGTTTGAATTTTCCCCTCACTAACAGCATAAGTGCTGCTCACATAACAACATGGAAGAAGAGGCGAAGATAAGAAAGCTTTGCACGTTTTATCCGTATAAAAAATTGTATTACTTGCAACATAAAGATACATACTTTGTCTTTTAAGAGAAGCAAACAGCTTTACCAAAGTGCCCGTCTGTAAATAATGAATAAAAAATCAGCTTGAATGAAAGGCCAACTTTCTTGAGTCAAAATAGAAACGCGTTCCAAAGATGGAATGCTTCTTCAGAAAGTACTGTCACCACCCGTTGATAAATCAAAATGACGAATGACTAATGACAAAAATCGACCCTCACAAGAGCAAAGTTTAACTTTTGATCGACAAGGAAGTTTCAAAGGAAATTAATAG
>JAQYWN010000407.1 GCA_029379265.1 Rhizonema sp. NSF051 | reverse complement strand
GTATTAATCCGGTTTATATAAATATTTGGAAACAAGTTAAATGACCAATGACAGCAGTAAAAGCTTTGTATTGCACGCGCGATCGCCAATCTAATAACCCACTATGGTCATAATTTTATTCCCTTTGTCTTAATAGGCTTAGGCGTGTTTCTTATTTTAGACAGTGCCTCATTAACTCCATTTGTTTTGACAGTTATTTGCTTAATTTTAATGGGGCTTATCAAAACAATTCAAAGTCCAAAACTAAAAGTTTAAATTTTCTAATTGTAATTGAGCGAAAAATCTGAGATTTTTCCATTCCCAATTTATCATGTCTTACTAAAGTATTAAACAAGTTCTAACTTATGCATGACATTTTTTGTCAATACAGACGCTAGTATAAACTATTAAGGAAAGGAAAAAAATATGCAGATTTTCAAAATTGTTCTTGTGGCTCTCGTATTTATCGTTAATTTGATGATTGCGCAACCTTCTTGGGCAGGCAAGGACTTCACAAAAGGGGCTGACTATGCTGAGGTAACTCAGGCACTCAATCAACTTATAACCGCGAAGGATGCACCTGAGCAAGCTGGCTATACACCTGAGGAATTCCAGCAGCGACTGGCACAATTGCAGTTTCAGAAAAATGTTATGGAAACTGCTAAGAAGCGGGCGCAGTGCCGTAATGAAACTGGAAGGACATTGGCAGTCTATGCTAATAAACCGAAAAAATCCCCAACCCAACTATACTACTTGGCAGCAGGAAAAATCACGGATGATGATTGGGATTGCGATGGGATCTACTTGCCCGCAGGTACTCAGGTAGTTCTCAGCCCAAATACTCTAGCACAAGAGCTAACTGAACCAATTGCCGTTAAGTTCGTTGATGGTACACAGTCGGTTGCTAGAACTAATCCAGCAACTGGTGCGATCAAATTGAATGTTGAACCTGCTAAAGTTTTCAAGGCTGGTGACAGCGACTGGTTAATCCCCGCGTTATCTCAAGCAGAGATTGACACACAAGTTCCTAGTCCACAACTCATTGACTAACATGGCTAAAACCCCCATTCTTTCGTTTTAAATCTGTCTTAACTTTGGTTCGACTGTCAGGGCGGGTTTTGTCAGATGTTGTGTTGGCGGATATGTTGTTTCGATTAAACCCGCCCCTACGCACTCCGAGGATAGCGTTTCATTAATTCTCTCACCTGTTCTGCATGATATGAGCTTCTTGTCAAGGGCGAAGAAACAACTTGTAAAAATCCTAGTTCTTCACCGAATGCTTTCCAGGCTGCAAATTGTTCTGGACTGATAAATTGATCCACCTTCAAGTGCTTTTGACTAGGTTGAAGATATTGCCCGATGGTTAAAATATCACAATCTTGTGCCCGTAAATCCCGCATCACTTGCCGGATTTCCTCATCCGTTTCGCCAAGCCCTACCATGATACCAGATTTTGTGTAGACTTCAGGTGCTATTTGACGCGATCGCCTGAGGAGTTCCAATGTCCGTTCATAATTTCCTTGAGGACGCACCCGACGATACAGACGCGGCACTGTTTCTGTATTGTGATTGAGGACTTCTGGGTGTGCTTGAAGAATTGACGAGAGTGCATACCAGTTACCGCACAAGTCAGGGATGAGTAACTCTATAGTTGTTTGGGGAGAAAGGTGGCGAACAGCTTCAATGCATTGGACAAACTGTGACGCACCACCATCCGGTAAGTCATCTCGGTTTACAGAAGTGATGACCACATGATTGAGTTTCATGCGACGTACTGCTTCTCCGAGTCGTGTTGGTTCCGTCGGATCTAGGGGTTTGGGTTTTTTCTCAAAGTCAATATCGCAGTAGGGACAGGCACGCGTACAAGCCGGTCCCATAATCAAAAACGTCGCAGTTCCAGCCTTAAAACACTCACCGATATTTGGACAAGAAGCTTCCTCACAAACAGTATTGAGAGCTAAATCCCGCAAAATTTCTTTAACGTTACCAACGCGCTCCCACTGTGGCGCTTTTACCCGCAACCAGTCTGGTTTAACAGTCACAATTTACTTCTATAACTTGAGATATACACATTTTATGCTAGCAGCAATAAATCGTGCTGGAAGTTGAATCAGGACTTATGAATTAAAATTTATCCTCCACTCCCATTTTTGTCAAAGTTGTGATATCTTTAAATTGGTATTATCATGGCGGGATGTGGCGCAGCTTGGTAGCGCACTTCGTTCGGGACGAAGGGGCCGCTGGTTCGAATCCAGTCATCCCGATTTTTGTACATTCGCAAATTATATGTCGCAATTCGCAAATTAGTGTCGTTATTCGCACATTAATGTCGTTTTGAGGGTTTTAATGTAGGTAATTTAATTACACTAAGTTTTTGCAAATTAATGTCGCTGAGTGACTTTTGACAGTCGTTAACAAATTAATGTCGCCGACTTATTTATATAGAGGATGATTTTGAATACTGAGAGCATCAATATTTCAAGTTTATGCTCGTTGCAATCATCCCGAACGAAGTGCGCCTTTCAACCCTCCCAAAAAACTTTCAATTTACATGAGCTTTCAACCCACCCCTAGCCGGAATGGTTGTTGAAACCCAGAAGTAGCCTTCCAATAGCCGCCCGTATCGAACTTTCAACCCACTCCTAGCCAGAATAGTTGTTCAAACGCGGAGACAATTGTTAAAAGCGATCGCTACGAAATGCCTTTCAACCCACCCCTAGCCGGAATGGTTGTTGAAACCTTGACGGCTGCACATAAAACTCTACCCTTCAACTTTCAACCCACCCCTAGCCGGAATGGTTGTTGAAACTATGCCAATATTTGGCACGTTGTAGAAGAGCTAAAACTTTCAACCCACCCCTAGCCGGAATGGTTGTTGAAACATGCCGCAAATAGTAGAGTACAAAACGCTCACTACGAGGCGGGCTTTCAACCCACCCCTAGCCGGAATGGTTGTTGAAACATCTGTGATTTCATTAGAAACTATATATTGCCCCTTTCAACCCACCCCTAGCCGGAATGGTTGTTGAAACTGGTTCTCCTATACCCGACTGCGTAGGAACTATACTCTTTCAACCCACCCCTAGCCGGAATGGTTGTTGAAACGATATAGGTTACTGCGGGATGGAAATGAGACTTATCTTTCAACCCACCCCTAGCCGGAATGGTTGTTGAAACTTTAATAGAGATATAGCTCAAGAATTAGGTATCTCCTTTCAACCCACCCCTAGCCGGAATGGTTGTTGAAACAATTATTTATTAGCTGCGGTTTTTTTATTTTCCTCACTTTCAACCCACCCCTAGCCGGAATGGTTGTTGAAACCCCTGCCGTCTAGATCCCTTGTAAATAAAGCTTTTGAGTGCCAAAATTGGCAGATCCCTTAAAAAGCTTCTTAGTCTTAAATCAAAAAACTAAATCAATTGACATAATATTCTCTGAAATTAAGACAGTACAAGGCTTTTCAGATTTTGGCGGGAGTCCAGGGATTTTGCCCCCGCTTCGACACGCCAAAAAAATATTTGAGAGGGTTCCCCCGACGAAGGGGGTGATTCAGTAACCGCCACTGAGGTAAACCCCACCGTTATAAAACGGCTCAAGCTTTGCAGCTTTACTATTTATTGCTGGGAGCGCACCTGTCCCTATTTGATATACTTGTATAAAAGTTTTTTCTTGTCGGTGAAAACATCAAAAACTTAGTTATCCAAGATGGCATAAGGGCATATCCTGCCTAGTCAAGCTAGACAGCAGCATCAAGAGCGGGCAGCTACCAGGGTCAGAAAGCATAACGGTTTTCCAACCGTCAAACTAACCCAGATTTAGCACAGTACAGAGACTCAAAAGAGCATGAACTGCGGCGCTGTTAGTTTCATATTAAGTTTTCAAGGTTCGGTATTTTGTTTAGATTTATGAAGCTATGCGGCATTGATAAGCAAACAAAGCTAAATCTCGTGCTTGTTCTTGAGAGCAACCTCGAATTGGTTGTTGTCCAGTTTCAATCGAGATTCCAACTCTTGCTGCTTGGCTTTGGATATTCTCAATCAATCGACCGTAACTCCAGTTATGAACTTGTTTGCGGTACTCTTTTGCATACTTTTTTTGACCTTCCTTAAAACCAGGAATTTTTTTCTCGGCTCTTGCTTGAACTTCGCTCTGAATTATTTCCCGCATATCACCAAGTTTTGACAAAACAATGCTCCCAGCACAATAGGTGACGGCGATCGCCACAATTTCTTTTGCCAACAATCTATCTATGTATTGCCCTAAAGAAGTTAAACAAAATATTGTTATTTTTATTGATGAAATTGATAGTGTTCTCAGTCTCAAGTTTCCTACTGATGATTTTTTTGCTTTTATCCGTGCTTGTTACAATCAGCGTCCTGATAATCCCGAATATAATCGCCTCACATTTTGTTTGTTAGGAGTCGCATCACCCAGCAATTTGATAGAAGACAAACAACGTACCCCGTTTAATATTGGTAAAGCCATCTCTTTAACTGGGTTTCAATTGCATGAAGTTGAACCGTTAGAGAAGGGTTTGCACTCTGTAGTTAGTGAGCCGACTGCAGTAATGAAGGAAATTTTACACTGGACGGGAGGACAACCATAAACTGACACAGCTTCTGCGTCAGTTTATGGTAGAAGAGTCTGTTCAAGATAATGCGCGTACTGTTGAACAGGTCGTGCGAGCGCGTATAATTGATAATTGGGAATCTCTTGATGAGCCTGAGCATCTGCGAACTATTCGAGCTAGAATCTTGAGAGACGAACAACGCGCCGGGTATTTGCTCGAACTGTATCAAAAAATTCGGCTAACTGAAGAACACAGTGAGCTACAAACAGATGATAGTTTAGAGCAGAGCGAGTTACAACTTTCGGGATTAGTTGTTAGGCAGCATAATAAGTTAAGGGTTTATAATCTCATTTATCAGGAAATTTTTGATGATAATTGGATTGAAAAACAATTAAAGAATCTTCGTCCTTATTCAGAAAGCTTTAGATTTTGGATGGATTCTGGAGGAACTGATGAGTCACGATTATTGAGAGGTTTGGCATTACAAGAAGCTATTGAATGGGCGAAAGAGAAAAGTTTAAGTTATCAGGATAAACAGTTTTTAGCTGCTAGTAAAGAGAAGGAAATTCAGGTCGAGATTGCTGCCAAAGAACAAGAAGCTGCTTTAGAGCGAGAAAGGAAAGACAAGGAAGCAGCATACTCAAGAAATAAAATGCTTAGAGAAGCTAATAAGAATGCTCAACGACGAATTAGTATTGGAGTTGTTGTTGTAATTGTAGCAATTATAGGAGCAGCAACTGTAGGGCTATTGTCGAGAAAGCAACTCAATGAAACTTTTGAAGAAGTTAAAGCTGTTAAGCAATTAAATAAACTAGCCGGAGAATTAGAAAATCAGAAGTTCTCTAATTCATATTACAACGAAGCTCTAAGGCTATCTGCCTTATCTTTTAACATTGATAATCATTCATTAAAACAAGCACTACTATTTGCTGCTCAATCCCAAGCAGATCAACAGCTGAAAAAACTGAAAGAAGCAAAACAGGAAATTGAGAAAAGCGAGACAAATTTACACATAGCAGAAGCCGATAAAAAAAGCTAAAGAAACTGACTTACTACAGATTCAAGTATTGTTCTACAAGATTAAAGGTAGTTTTTTAGCTCAACAAAAGAAAAATTATCAAGCTATTGAAGCTTACAGCACAGCATTTAATATTTTAAAGAAACATCCAAATGAAACTGACTTTACCAAAGATAATCAGTTCATTACAGGCGGAAATATCACTTCGGTTCATCGAGACTTAATTAAACTCCTCTCTGAAAATAATACAGAATCAAATTTGAGAAAACAGGTTGAACAATCTCTTACCGAACATTTATATGCTCAACTTATATATTTTTTGAACGCTAAAAACTGGGCTGATGCTGATAGACAGACATTCCGACTCATGCTCAATATTTCTAAAGCAGAAAAACAAGGATATTTATATGAAGAGAACATTAATCGTTTTTCTTGTCCGGACTTGCAGAAAATAGACAAGCTTTGGATCAGCAACTCGGACAAACGTTTTGGCTTTAGTGTGCAAAAGGAAATATGGATTAAGACTCATAATCGACTGGGTATAAAAGTAACACAGTGGAATGACAATGATGGTAAAAACTATTTACAATTCGCTCGTGCAGTTGGGTGGTATGATGACAAAGTAAGAGAGAATGAAACAGGAGACCATTGGTTGACTTACAATGAACTGATAGAAAGTATAAAAGTTAACCCCAGTTGGGTAACCCTACCCTTATACCCATATGCGTGGGGTGGGTACGGCTACGGGTACGGGTATGGGGTCCGGGCCGCGTTTCGGGGCGGGATGGCGGGCGTGGGTTCTTTTCTCGCGTTGCGACTTGTAAATTGTAATCGATAAGCGTTTCCGAATTTTATTAAGATTTATTACAGCGCCCTTTTCTTCGATAGAATCAGCATTCTAGAAATCCGATACCTGGCACCAGGGGAAGATAGCAGTTCGCCTGAAGAAATTTTTTTGCTAACAACTCTTGCCCTGGAAAATGGCATGACGATCACTCCTATCAGTGTCATAAAACTTTGGTGAAGCAGCCTCTCTCCACACGCGAGCACATGTCACGCAATCGCAGAACGGACGGCATAACGATATATTCTTGAAAGCAATACAAGTCAACCTGAATTACTTTTCCCTTGCGATCGCTAAAAAATCTCTGGGTACTTTTTCAATCAAAGGATCAAGCCGCAAATTTCAACAACGCTTTTGACGCTTCGCCATTGTTGCAAAAGGCAAAAAACAATGTGGACATTGCCCTCGCACCCAGTCAGCAGGAATTGGGAAGGGTGTCTCGCAGTTAGTGCATTTTGTGAGTAAGCGTAATTGATGGCGATCGCATACCATTACATCCTTAAACTGCCACTCAATGCGATGACAGGGTGACTCCTGATAACAAGCACCACATAATCGAATTGGTCTTGGTTTCATTGTCACACCCAATGGTTGTAGCATCTCGATTAATCTATCCGCATTAACTCCCACCACAGATGCCAAAGCCTCCAACTCCTGTCTAGTAGGAAACGGATTAAAGTACAGCTTTTCCCAACGTGAAATAACTGCACCTAGTCAGGGCAAACGCACCTTAAAGTGGCACATTAAAGGTTGATTTTTGGCTAAATCTATGAATCTAGCTAGACACAGTAAACCAAAAAGTTTTTTCCCAAAGAGCGATCGCGAGGAATTAATA
>JAQYWN010000406.1 GCA_029379265.1 Rhizonema sp. NSF051 | reverse complement strand
ATGTATAGGATTATACTAAGGGTGAATTTTTAGGAAAAAATTACTACATTTTTTTATTTGTTAGTACGCACTATTCCGGAATAGGTACAATTTTGTCTGTCAAGGGAAATATGGGTTTTAGTAAAATGAAACACAATGAGTGATATTGCCCTGCTGATGACTAGTGTGTTAAAAACAAAACAACTATCGCCATGCCATTTACTAGAGCAGCTAACTTTAAAGCTACACTATGGTATAGAAAAGTCAGCATGGGGTCAGTTATCTCAATTAAATTTTACTGCACAAATAACACCACCCGAATTTATACACTCAGAAAAAATTCTCGCCACGACTTCATCAGCACTGGCACCTTTAAAAGTAAATAAGACTCAGCACGAAAGTCTTTCTAGTTTAGCTGAGTCCAAAATTCAAAATAGAGATACTGAGAATTCTCATCGCTATCAGCTCAGAAGGACAATTTACTTAGCAGATGCATCACTCTCCACAAGCAATCAAAGTAGAGACGATACAATTGATGTAAAACGTGATCTTCCACCTATGCCGACTCTCCATTTTAATGACTCAGGCGTTGCTGTAAAAGTATTGCAACGGCTGTTGTTATCCAATGGTTACAGGGTTCGAGTAGATGGAGCTTTTGGTGCATTGACAGAAATTGCTGTCAGTGCCTTTCAAAATCGTCGAAATTTAGTAGCAGATGGAGTGGTAGGTCAAAGAACTTGGTACGAATTGGCGAAATAAGGAGTTTGTTGATCGTTGTTTAGAGTCTGGATTTTTGATTCTCCACTCTCTACTACCCACTAGGCAAAATTAACCATTTCACACTCTCCCTCCACGCACTCGCTTTTCTGAACACTATATCTTGAAACGATGACATAGTCTCACTTTATCAGCCTAGTTAAATTTTGAAGGATTACCATAAGATATTTGCAATTGACAGTCCTTTGTCAACTAATAACCCTTATAATCGCTCGATTTTTATTGTACCTAGCATCAATATTTATAAGGGCGAACGATGGGACTTGAACCCACGAGTGGAGGAATCACAATCCTCTGCCTTAACCACTTGGCTACGCTCGCCATTGATTTAATCAGTATAACACATCTCTGTTTAAACTTCCACATCTTGATTGAGATGAGATTTTTAGTTTTTTGATGTACATTTTACAGAGAATCGTTTCCTTTCCAATCATTATATCATACCTTTGCCCACAAATGTACGAGCTATCTCACTTCTTTGATAAGCAATCGTTATAATATTAGTACATCACCAAACATTAAAAGTCTTTTCCCTACTCCTCAGACCTACTTGTGGAACTCAGGGGGAACCTTCTAGAACGCAGTTGATAGCTACTCCTCAGGTTTTTATACCTACAGGAATCAGAACTGCGCTGCTTGCTTCTGTTCCTTGGAACGGACTCGGTTAATCTTGAGTCTTAAGAACTACAGCAAATCACAGTTGGAAAAAATGAAAGCGTCAACTATTGTAGCATATGTGGGAGTAGCGGTATTAGCTGCCTTGGGTATAGTAATGGCAAAGACAAATCCCACTCAGGCTGAATATGAAGAATATGCAGTGCAAAAGCTGACAAAATATTTAAAAACAGATGTTTGCAAGAAAACTCCCAGCATATTAGAAAGTTTAATAAGTTTTAATTGTAATAAATTTGTAGATTCCGCTCAACCGCAAATGCGAGGAATTATTACTGCTAGTACGCAAAGGCAAGATTTAATTATTGTTAGTATTTACATTACGAATTTAAAATTGAATTCCTTGCTACCTTCTTATAAAATTGAGACTGTAGGAGCACTTGACAAATTCTATACATATAACTCCGAACAAGAATAGGGAGTCGATATGGGCAAAAAATTGAACGCTCATTGGAAAACCCTCTAAGCTCTACCTTTTCTTTGTCACCATTCAGGTATTCGTCGGCGTGCTGTCTACTACTTACTACATTGATAATATCAGTGCTAATAACTGACGGCTGACGACTAAATGCTTACATAGTCATCACCACTAGAGATAGAGATGCTTAGAGAGCAAGTCTTTCTTAGGATGCAGGTTTAATTTAGATATTCTCCTTACTATCGTTAAGTGGAAGTCAGTAAGTTCCAGCTTTTGAAGAGAAATTGATTCACACAATATCTTCTAGAAAGATGGAATGAACAAGTAATCCAAAAGAAGGAGAACACGGTATGTTTTTTCACAAGAAAGAAGCGATTCATAGTGTTAAGGTAGATGAACCAAACCCCCGTTTTGCTCAACTGCTGTTAGAGCAATTTGGTGGAGCTACTGGTGAATTAACAGCAGCGCTCCAATATTGGACTCAGTCTTTCCACTGTGAGAATCCAGAGATTCGAGATATGTTGCAAGACATTGCGCTTGAAGAGTTCGGACACTTAGAAATGGTAGGTAGACTTATTGAAGGTCATACCAAAAAAGTTGATCAAACCGAAGCATATAAAAGCACTTTGTTTGCTGTTCGAGGAATGGGACCTCACTTGCTTGATAGTCAAGGTAATACCTGGACTGCCAGCTATGTCAATGAGGGTGGTGATGTAGTACGCGATCTCCGGGCTAACATTGGTGCTGAAGCAGGTGCACGTCAAACTTATGAGGAGTTGATTAAACTTGCTACTGATGATGGGAGTAAGAAGACGCTTGTTCATCTTCTAACACGGGAAATTTCTCATACTCAGATGTTTATGAAAGCATTGGAATCTCTGGGTAAATTAACCGATCCGTTCTTTGGGAATATCCAACCGGATAACACAGTAGATATTTATTACAACTTATCGACAAACGGTCAAGTCGATCATCGTGGTCCTTGGAACTCTGAACCAGATTTCCGTTACATTGCTGACCCTGTTGCAGAAAAACAGAGTTAATTTGTTTGCTAAGTATTTGGCTATTAGCACTTTAAAAGTTAGCTATAAGCGGAATAATATCAACATCTTAACGATCAGGCGTTGCTAGTTGGGTAGCATTGACTTTCGTAGGACCACCGACTAGCATCGAATCCCGAGCAAGCTCGAGCTACAATCCGGCATTTTTGTAAAGATTTACGGCGCTCTTGAAAAAATATAAATTTATGAGATATGATGTAGCTTTTGTCTACATCATATTTTTCTGTTTGAGAGATATTAGGTTATCATCTCCCCTCCAAGTCTTTAGGGAATTTTAAATAAAAAATGAGTGGCTTGGCTCAATCAACAGATAAAGTAAAAAAAAAGCCCCATATAAAATGGGGCTGGGCTGTAACGTATCACATTGGATGATTCCGAAAAACGAGTGCAAGCGCATTGATTTGCGTCTGTTTAACAGGTGACTAGTATCACAATAAAGGAAAAATCTATGACTTGAATCTCTACATAGAGAACCGATCGCCGCTCTACAAGCCATATGTAGAAGAATAGGGGTGTAAGAAAAATTCATAGATAAATTCTGTTGTTATAAAGGGGGGTTTTAACACGTCCCTCAAAAAGTAGGTGGTAGAAGGGAGGAGTTCCGTACCTTCTACCACCTACTTTTTAAGTTATCCTTATAGTAATGCGTCACACTCAAGCTAATTCCATGCCATTTGCGTATCTGCTGGTATCTCATGGTAGTCGCGATCCGCGCCCGGTCACTGCCATGCAGCAATTGGCAGAGTTAGTATGTCAAAAACTGCAAAGTAACTTAACTGTCTCTAATGTTGTGGCCTCTCAACTAAGGTGTGAAACTCTGGTAGGAACAGCCTATTTGGAACTGAGTCCCGAACCATTGCACGAGCAGATCGTCACATTTGGTAAGAATGCTGCTAATTTTGGATGCAATTACCTGAAAATTTTACCTCTATTTCTCCTACCAGGGGTGCATGTAATGCAGGATATTCCATCGGAAGTGGCATTGGCTAAACAATTTCTCAGTCAAGACATGATGATAAATTTGCAACCATACTTAGGTAGTCACCCAAAGTTAGGAAGTTTGCTGTCACAAAGGCCTACAACAAAAGCAGAAGCAAGAATTCTTCTAGCTCATGGCAGTCGTCGTCCTCTTTCCCATAATCCAGTGGAAGCAATAGCTGTATCTTTAGGAGCAATCGCTGCTTACTGGGCTGTGTCTCCTAGTTTGGAATCGCGAGTGCAAGAGTTAGTTATTGCAGGTTGTCAGCAGATCGCTGTATTGCCATACTTTTTATTTACAGGTGGAATCGTTGATGCGATAGCGCACAAGCTTGAAGAGTTAAAATTACAATTCCCTGAGGTCAGTTTTCAACTAGCTGAGCCTTTGGGTGTTAATACCGAATTAGCCGATCTGATTTGGGAGTTGATGGAATCATGAACCGTCAAGCAGATGGCAGACAAGATGCAGACCAGATAGAAGAAAGGAATGACTCTTTGGGAAAGGTGTATTTAGTCGGTGCGGGACCTGGAGATCCGGGGTTGATGACTCTCAAGGGTAAGGGATTGTTAGAGTGTGCTAATGTCGTTATTTATGATGCTTTAGTGAGTCCGGCAATTCTTTTGATGATTAATCCTCAAGCAGAAAAGATTAACGCGGGTAAGCGGCGGGGGCGTCATTCAATGATGCAGGACGAAACAACACAGATCTTGATTGATAAAGCGCAGGATCATGCAATAGTAGTCCGCTTAAAGGGAGGCGATCCATTTATATTTGGTCGCGGTGGCGAGGAGATGGAAGAATTGCTAAAAGCCGGAATCTCAGTGGAAGTTGTACCTGGAATCACATCGGGAATTGCAGCTCCGGCGTATGCTGGTATTCCCTTGACGCATCGACTGTATAGTTCATCAGTAACTTTTGTGACTGGTCATGAATCATCAGGTAAGTATTCCCCTACAGTAAATTGGAATGCGATCGCTCACGGTTCAGAAACGATTGTCATTTACATGGGAATTCACAATTTGCTTTATATCGTAGAACAGTTAACAAACGCAGGTTTGAGTTTAGAAACGCCTATTGCATTAATACGTTGGGGTACGCGACCCGATCAAGAAGAACTAATAGGCACGTTGGGAACTATTGCCCTGCAAGTTGAAGTGACTGAGTTTGGAGCGCCAGCAATCGTTGTTATCGGTACGGTAGTAAATATGCACAGTACTCTATCTATTTGTCGTCCAGTTTCTTAACGCTGTAGGAGAAAATTTATACGTGCAATAGCTTACTCAAGATGTTGAAACACAACTTTTAATAAATCTACTTGTGTAAAAGGCTTTGTTAAATATCCTGACGATTTGACAATCTTTGCCCTCACCCGATCTATGAGTCCTGTTCTTCCTGTAAGCATAATCACAGGTATGTTTTCAAAATAAGAATGTTTGCGTAGTAATGAACATAATTCATAACCGTTTAATTTTGGCATTTCAATGTCAAGCAAAATCATGTCTGGTTTAACACGCAGAACTTGCATTAAAGCATTTAAGGGGTCGTTGACTCCCCTAACACAAAAAATTTGCTCATCTAAAAAACTTCTGATAGTTGTCAGTACAATGGGACTATCATCAATGCAAAATATTTTGTACAGTTTTCTATTAACAATCTGCGGGTATGTTTGGCGACGGTTAATATGAGTCGTGTTAAAACTCTGAGGATAATCGGCAGTTTGATGCTCTTTTTGTTGTGAAAATGCTTGGTGGGGTTTGGAGTGAGGTTGTCTCTGTTGTTGGGAGAAGGAGTGGCGTTTCTGTTGATCTGGTGACTGGGCGTTTCCGGGATTTCGCGATCGCTTTTGACAATGCTCAACAAGCAAGTGTAAATCCAAATGACAAAACTTTGGTAGATCGTCCAAAAGACTTTCAGAGGTAAATTCATAACTTCCCTCTTTTAAATTCAGAAATGACTGTAAGACTTCTAGTGCCAATTGCTCTATTAGTATTCCTGCTTGGGCTAGACTAATGTACTTCTGACTTACTAACCAGCAAATAGCTAGATAATCTGGATTCGATATTGCTTGATTCTCAATACCAGTTTCAAATATTGCCTGTAACTGCTGATAAACTCCATTATGTAGAGTGGGAATTTGCTTACTCAATCGCAGCAAGGTTTTATAAAGTAGATCAAATGTTCTATTCGTTTGGCAGGCATAAATCAGTTTAGTGTTTTCTAAGTAGAACGACCAAGAAGCTGAAGCACTAAAAACCTGCAAACAGCCAGTAGTAGGCTGACTAGTTATTTTAGTCAGTAAAGCGAGTGGCTGTAGTTTCTGGAAAAACCTATATCTACCAATAGGAAGTGTCGTCATAGAGATATATATTGAGATAAAAGCAATCTTGGCAACTAAAAGTGATGAAGGTGTTCTTAAGACTTTTAAAATAAAGCTTGCACCCCCCTATCGCCTTGATTGGGGGGAATTGTTCGCTATTTGTCCTGTAACATTTGCCTAACAGCATACTGCTGAAGCTTTGCACCCACTGTCGCTTGCAATACACGGTGTTACTCTTCCTATATTACTAAGATAGGATTTAGCTAGCCAAGTGCCAAGCAAAAATGGCATTCTCACATACAACTACTTTAGGATGTATATTAACTCTGCGGGTGTTTTTCCTTAATCATTTGTCACATTTAACTGTAATCACAAAAACACTGGTAAGTCTGAGAGTGCGACCTGATACTTGCAGGTTACACAAAGGTAAGTAGGTTGAGCCAATAAAACCTAAATATGTAAACAAATGTTGATAGGCTCAGCAACCTACTTACAACTAACCATTGACAGCCACAATGTAAAGTTGTGTTTATTCACGCCCACTGATTTAATACCATTTTTGAGCCATAGATTTTGCAGAAAGTAGGCGGGGTAGGTTTGCATTCTCGAAGTTTACATTCGTAGGGTTTCCCTACGAATGTAAATAGGAGTGCGCCCAACTGTCCAAGATGGATTTGAAAAGCCTCTTTAAAGCTTGGCTTCAAGTCATCCATCTGTTACATTCTTGTTTCAAAATGGTATATTTTGTCCATAAGTATTGGAAACGCGCTTCAATGTTGTATTGTGCAGAATGGCAGCAATTATAGAATTACTAGTGCTACTCCTCAATCAAAAGTCTACTTACAAATAGAAATTATCAGCTACATAGTATAGCAAGGCTGAATGACTCGCGCTCCAAAATATTTAGTGACTCATTGTTCACAGCTAACTCCTAATTGTTATTCCCAGTTTTAGACTAGATATTAGCTATTAGCAGTGTACAAAAGTGTTTCCCGACTTAGAGAGCAATACACTCTTATTGTAAGTTCCTATTAATTAATAACATTTATGT
>JAQYWN010000039.1 GCA_029379265.1 Rhizonema sp. NSF051 | reverse complement strand
TATCATGGGTTTCTCAGACAATATTATCCGGTAATCGACGATTAACACCTACTAGGTTCCTTTTTTCTGTCTTCTTCTGTCTCCACCCCCTTAGACCGTTTCACTTTAAAGTTGATACATTTAGTCAAGCAGGGGGAGCAGGGGAGCAGGGGAAGCAGGGGGAGCAGTTCTTGAGCGAGTTGCATCAAGATTTTCGTGAAATGGTATTACAGTCTTAAAGCTTTACACCTAAAAAGATCGGGATGCCTGGTAGCCCCGAAAGAAAAGACTCAAGAAATTAAATGAATTGAGTCTTTTTTGTTATCTATATCGGGGCGGAAAGGCGGAATAAAGTGCAGTTTTGACTGCCGTGCTATAATTTTGGACAGTGGTGATGAGATACACAGTTTTTAACTGGGAAGCAAATGCTTAAACCGCAAGAAGAGTAGGCTAGTCCGAAACCCCGTGTCCTGGTATAACGGCAGAGCGGTTCTCCTTTAAGCTAGAAAAGTTTAGCCAGATAATCATCCTGTGCAAATAGGTTCGGACGAAAAGCTAATCCCAACTTCTAGCCTGAATCCGCGTAACTTAGGAACGCGGTGTTGGCTCAATATATATATCAGTTTACTAGGAGACTTATGAATATATTTGGTATGGGTCTGCCGGAAATGGCTTTAATCATGGTTGTGGCGCTGTTAATCTTTGGTCCAAAAAAGCTGCCAGAGATTGGTCGGAGTATGGGGAAAGCGATGAAGGGTTTTCAAGACGCTTCTCGGGAGTTTCAAAATGAGTTTCAAAAAGAAACATCTCAGTTGGAAGAAGCTGTTAAGACTACTGCAGAACTAGAACCCAAGCATCTAGAACCATCTAAAGTGGAGAAAGAAACTAGCGATTCTGTCCAACACAGTTGAAAAAACTGCTGTCAACCACAATAACTCAAGGTCTTGTTTGTTCTTGTGTTAGATTTGGCTGATATATTCCTATACTAAAATCTAAAATCGAGTGACAGAAGGTGTTACCCAAAAAGCTTTGGTAATTCCCCAGCTGATTGTAGGGTTGGGAAATCCAGAACCGAAGTATGACCAAACTCGCCATAATATCGGCTTTGCCGCTATCGATGCTTTATGCCGTCCTTGGCGGATTTCTTTGACGGAAAACCGCAAGTTTCAAGGGGAGTATGGGGAAGGAATAGGACCAACGAAAGATAAAATTCGTTTGCTTAAACCGTTGACATACATGAATTTGTCAGGACTAGCAATCCAGGCAGTGACAAATTGGTACAAATTGCCGCCTGAGTCGGTACTCGTGATTTATGATGACATGGATTTGCCTCTAGGCAAAACTCGCCTACGCTTATCTGGTTCTGCTGGTGGACATAATGGCATTAAAAGCACGATCTCACATCTCGGTACGCAAAATTTTCCCCGTTTGCGGATCGGCATTGGTAAACCCAAAGACTCTACTTCTAGTGCTGAATCAAACTCTGTTTCTTTTGTGCTAGGTAAATTTTCCAAAGCTGAAACCGATCTAATGTCTCTTATACTACAACATGTTGTTGAATGCTTGGAACTTTGTCTGAAGCAGGGAGTTGAAAAGGCAATGAATATTTGTAATAGCCGTACTATCGATTTTCCTAAGTCTTAATGTCATCATTCAGTCAGGACGCCATCAGTTGAAGCGCATATATTCGCCTGAAGCTTTCAGCATGGAGAACCAAAAGTTAATGACGACTTTCAGCCAACACCAAGATTTATAAAATTGCGGTGTTGCTTCAATTTTTCAATATTAAAGCGATCGCAAAGCTATCCAAGTGGGCGTCACCGTGGTCGGGTAGCAGGATTACATTGCTGTAACCCCGCCCCCTCAGAACCGGACGTGCGCCTTACAACGCATCCGGCGATAATCTTGTCATTAACTACTCACTGTTCGGTGAATGTATTTGCTGATGGCAGTACAAATGAACAAGTTGTAGGTTGCCATAATTATCACCACCGCCCTGACTTTTCGGTTTTTTGTGGTGAAGATGTAATTCTTCACCGTTAAGCAAGGATTCTCCACAAATGGGACAGACATATTTTTGCCGATTGGCTATTTTTTGTCTGCTTTTGATTAGCTCGGATTCAGCTTTAGCCTCTTCTCGCTTTCTCCAGTAATCCTTTAGTCTGGGGTCATCAGGAGATGATTTTCCTTGAACTAAGACGTGTCTCTTAATAGGAAACCAGGCGAATTTCAACATATAGGCTCCGGATTTTTTATTGCCAAAAACCCATTTGTCATTCGGTCTATCAAGGTTTAGTCTTCCCCAGTACTTAGCCTTACGCCATTTATCGGATTTCTTGCGGTGAGTGTGCTTGACATACCAATGCTATTTTTCGTACAACCAGTGGTCGAGGGAATTGAAGATTTCAGAGGATACACCAATTCGGAAATAGTTTGCTTCACCCCTGATAATTGGGTTGAGCTTTTTGATAACTGCATCTCCTGACTTACCTTTGTAGCTGTGCCACTCAAAACGCAGTTTATTCCGAATATTTTGCACGGATTTTTTACTGGGTTTGATTAACAGTTTTAATCCGGTTTTACTAGTGGAAACTTGGTAATGTCTGATGTTGAATCCCAGAAAATCAAATCCTTCATTTAGATGAACTATTTTTGTCTTTTCATCTGATAGGGAAAGTCCCCTAAGCTTCATCCATTCCGAGAGGATTTTGATTGCATTTACTGCATCTTCTCTGGACTCACAAAAGACAACAAAGTCATCCGCATATCTCACCAGTGCTCTTGATGAGCGGAGTTCACCCTCTTTATTATACTTAATTCCGAGGGCTGATTCCATGCCGTGCAAAGCTATATTAGCTAATAATGGACTGACAATAGACCCTTGAGGAGTACAAGCATTTGTTGGATACCATATTTCCTCTTCCATATATCCTGCTTTGAGCCATTGCTTGATTAATTCAAGTGCCGGAAAGTCCGTTAAGAGCTCTAACAGAAAGTTATGGGAAATATTGTCAAAACACCCCTGGATATCCGCATCTACAATCCATTTCTTCCGTTTATTCGGTCGAGCCAAATTGTAGATACTGGCGATAGCATCATGGGTGCTACGTCCTGGGCGAAATCCGTAACTTGACCTCTCAAAAACAGATTCCCATTCGGGTTCTAAGGCATTTTTTACCATTGCCTGTATGGCACGGTCATGTATTACTTGAATTCCGAGAGGACGTTTCTTCCAATTAGCTTTTGGGATGTATACTCTTCGGGCAGGTAATGATTTCCAAGGAGTGAAACTAGCGATTTTATCCACTAATTTTTCCCTGGCATCAGTAGTTTTAACTACTAATTTATCGACACCTGGCGTATATTTCCCCCGGTTATGTTGCGTTACTTTTCTAACACTTATTAAGCAGTTGGAGTAGCTACGCAGCATCAGCTTCTGGAGCGAACGTACCTTTTTAAGGTTGCCCTCAGCTTTGGCTCTGAAGATTCGTTGTCTCAAATTCCGAACAATCCGATTGGCTTTACGCCAATTAACGCTATTCCAATCAGTTTGTCCTTTGGTTCCGTTTACAGTTTCCTGCATCCAACATACACCTCGGTTTAGAATTATTACAACGGTCTTTGAGAGACCCACCTGCTTCCCGTCAGCGCCCTTTCGGGTTAGGTATAAACCTTATCCACCGGGTTATGGATTTCCCTTGCCTTTCGGACTGGTGGCATTAGCTTCTCGAAGCATCCTGTACCCTCTGAAGAATTGGGCTTCCCTTGCGGGTTGCTTACTGGGAATTTTTTAAGTCCCCAGACTCCATAGGGGTTACCACGTTACGCACGGATGAGATTTAATTGGATGGAGTGCCCTCTCTACGCCGGAGTATTTGGTGTCCCGGTTCAACCAATTTGGGGAGTTGAACCTTTGCCTGAATAATTTCGGGGTATTCAGTGCATTTACTCGCTATCACTGTATCAGCCTTTTCAGTGACCATTTCTAACGACGCCTCGTCAAGGATTCATTTACATTCACCCATCCAATCTTTCCTTTGCCCGGTCACATTTTTAGGCTAAATGCTTCCTTGGGCTTTACTTCCCGCTTCACACACCACCGTTGCCAGCAATGCATGGGGAAGTTAGGAACAACCTTGGACACTAAGTTGAAGGAGACGGCTCCTTACTCATCTGTTGGAAGCTTTATATGTAGGGGCTTCCAGCCCTTCGTGCGTCTTCGTGTCGCACCCAAAACGGGAAAATTGTACGCGCTTGGCTGAAAGCTAAGCGCGGCAAGGATTAAGCGCAATACTTATTTTTCTTGATCCGCAAGGGACGCAACTTGTCAAAAAGTGATTACTGCCGTAGCACAAAACAAGTAAGTCGGTAGGGAAATTTCTAACTGTGTAAAGAAAAGTTAAGTGAGGGAGGAAAAGTGAAATTTAATACATTATGTACTGTCTTTTCCTCTTTCTCCCCTCACTTTCTCTCAGTTTAAAACCGGATTTGGTGACAAAAGCTGTTTGCCTGAGTGGATGAAAGAGGAATTTCAACACAAGCAGCATTCTCTTTTTTAAGAAGTTTGGCAGTCGCTGTCGCCAGTTGCATGTTAAGAAGATGGAGAATCTCGCTATAATTTTTCCGCGATCGCCTGCCCTTTATTTCGATTAGGGAGACAAAGCGCAGCGAGGAGTACAGGAGCAGTCCTTCCGAAATTAAGGTTAATCTACCGGACATGATCTGATCGGGAATTTTCCTGAGTGCGATCACCTGAATTTCAACGTGATTGCTTTCATACTTTTAAATGGATATAGGAGAGTCAATATAGAGTGTTGGCTCTTGTATGGTAAATTCTATGCCATGAGTCTGAAGCTTTTTCGATATAGAATCATTGGCTAACTCTAATAAACGCTTACGGAATTCAATTGAATTATCATTTGAACCCAGAATAAAGAAACTTACCCTCGCACGAACTCCCTTAGGATTATCCTCGTAGGGATATAAACTAATCTTCGTACTGTTTGAATCTATTCCAAACAATGTGTTGCTACTTTCCTTGATGACTTTTTCCAGCAAAGCTTGTTCAGATTTTTCTAATTGCCGAGGAAAATCAAGATATAGTAAGACCATTACCTTCTTTCCTCGGGTTACGTTTTCGATATCTGCTTGTGCCATCACTGAGTTGGGAACAACTACGAGAGTACTTTTAGCAAGTGTCCGCAGCTTAGTTGAGCGCAAACCAATAGCTTCAACACGTGCTAATAAAATTCCTTGGGAACTTAAATGAACGCGAATGTATTCTCCAGGAAGATAAGGGCGATCTAAGTAGATGACAACTGTTCCCAGAATCTGTTCCAAAGTTTTTTGAGACGCAAAAGCAACTGCTATCCCTCCAATCCCTAAACCTGCAATTAAACCAATCAAGTTCACGTTCTGGCTTTGCGCAAATGCGACAGACACAATAAACCCAATAACAATGTTCGCGATGGTTTCAAAAACAAGCAGTAATTCATCAATTTCAAAACCCAGTTTACGAATTAATTCAATTCCATAGATTCGCACGAAGTTCTTAAATAAACTTGAAATAAAAATTGCCAGACTGATAGCTATTGATAAGTCGGAGAAAAACTTTAAAAACTTGTAAAATCCTGTATATTCTTGAATTAAATTCAGAGCTACCGAAAAGAGAATTAATGTTACTACTTGAGCGAGTGTTTGTGACTGCGGCTCGACTAAGTTTTGATATATCCTGACAAAAAATTGGGGGGTAAATCTCCTGACAATCAGTGAAAGAAAGCGGGGAATAGATTTCCCAACTATCCAAGCCAGGAAGAGAAAGAATAAGAAAATAGCAAGTTTAATGCCAATTGCAAAGAGAAGCTGTTGCGTTGCGTTGTCTAACGTAAACCAAGGTTTTATACTCAGTAGTATTTCCATTTCAGCAAGAGAGTTAAATTAGATAGTAATCGGTGCGTCAACATTAATCGGTTTTTCTTCAAGATCGAAGGGAATACCGAACTCTTTCAGTCGCACAGACATGGTTTGTTTCGCTACATCTAGCAAAGAGCTGCGCATCTCCATTGACATCTCACCAGATCCCAGAATGAAAAAGTTTATTTGAGCCTGAGTGATACTGGCTCTTCCCTGTTGGATAATATCTTTAAACTTCACATCTGTATTGCGAGAGTCAATCCCAAAAATCTCATTGGTACTTTCTAAAATGACTTGACTAATTAAAGCTCTTTCATCTTCTAGTACTTCTCGGTAGAAAGTTAGATACATCAGAGAAACGACTTTTCTGGCTCCGGTGAAGTTCTCGATACTCATGTTTGTCAGAGAATTATTGGGAACTATGGTTACAGTACCTTTACCAGAATTCCGAATTTTAGTAGAACGCAAGCCAATAGACTCGACTCTACCAAATGTGCCGTCAGGTAACCCGATATAGTCATCCATGACAAAAGGTCGGTCAATATAGAGTATGATCCCTCCCAATAACTGCTGCAAAGTCTGTTGCGCTGCGAAGGCAATAGCTAATCCACTTAGTCCCAAACTTGCTGTCAAACCTAAGACATTGACGTGGTGAGTTTGAGCAAAAATCAAGAAAATAATGATAAATATAGCGACATTAGCGACAGCTTTACCCACCGCCAGTAATTCCCCATTGATTTTACGGTTGAGGGCCGTTTCCTGCAAGTAAGCTTCGTAGAATTTCTCAAACAAGCGAGAGGTTAACCAACCAGTTGTTATCGCAACTAACAAAGCGATGACAAATTCAGGATAGTTGAGCCAACCCGGTTTAGGAATCAGTAATAAACTAAGGTCAATCAAGACTAACACAACAGTTAAACGTAAAACATTTTGGTAAGAAGATGCTACTTTCTCATACATTCTTCTTCCTTCAGGAGATAAGAACCGAATTGTCATGAATTCACTGCCGCTTTTCAATAAGAACGCTAAAAGAAATAATAGAAGACAAAAACTGACTGCTATCCCTATGCCACAGGTAATAATGACTATAGGAAGCAGATCAGCTCGAATTGTTTCAGAATAGAGATTGATATCCAAAATAAAAGTAATTCTGTATTAATGATCGCCTGCTCAACAATTATCTTTAGCTATTTTTCTCTAGCTAAATAGCTAATTACTTCATATATCAAGCTGATTGCAGTATGCTGTTAATCTTGGTTTCTGTCATCCTCTAGCTCATACATCCCTTTTGTCAATACCTCAGGACCTAAATCTTTACAATTTCTCTCATTTTTTCACAAAGTCTTATCAATATTTTCACAAGAGGAAGAGCCAGATTTACCTAATTTACTTCTTTACCTAACTAGAGTAACGATGCGAGTGCGGTTTTAAACCAACCCTCGATCTGCCCTTCGGGTGACGCTCGTTCCGACGCTCCTTCGTCGCTAACGCTTCGCTAACGCTCGTTCGCCCTTGGCGTCTCCCCTTGGGAGAAGACTCGCTAACGCTAACGCTAACGCCAGTCGCTTTATGCCGGGGAACCCGTCCACCGCGCTGGCTCACCATCTGCGTTTCCCCCACCAAGTAATGGTGCTGGCTTTGAGAGGTTTGGTAGAGAGAACAAACCGTTTTTCTAGCTTGCCAGCGAAAATCTATATAGGGAAAGCATTTCAGCAGTTATAAGGTATGACCCCAATACAAACAGAACGTACACCAAAACAATTCAAATTTTCACTGGAATTACGTCATGATCCAATGTTTGCGCTCGCATTACAAAAGTGAAGTATTCCCTGGCAAAATAGATATTGGGTAGTTTCTCACAGAACGAATGAACATGGATGATCAGAACAGCAACTTGAATAGTTGGAAGCATAATCTTTATAGCTTGTTGGGACAATATGCTTGGCTGGCAAAAGTCTCTCCAGATGAACTGTCTTTAGTAGAAGCAAAAACATCTCCCTTAAGACTTGCAGCATACTGGTATCACTTCAGTGTATTTGCGGCTGATTTTTTGTGTCAGGCTCTGCCTTTATTCCAAAATCCTGTAAATAGATGTTATGTTGCCCAAACAGCTAATGAAGAATTGGGGTGTGGCAATCCGGAGCAAGTTCATTCAGTTCTCCTCCTAGAGGCATTTGCCGAGGTAGGACTTAACCAACACGCAATACTTAGCTATCCAACCATTGAGATTGATGGTGTTTTTTCAGCACTAAAACAACAACTTCTCAGTGCCAAGAACGACTATGAAATAGCTGGTTTTTTCTTGGGCTTCGAGCTTCTGGCTGAACATAATATTTCCCATGTTTTTGCGTGCTTGCAACCCCATGCTCCTTCAGTAGAGGCTTTACGACAAACACCTTATTTTCAAGAACACTACAAAGTCGAGCCAGAACATATTAGAAGAGCAATAACACTGGCGATGAATTCCTGCACCTACGATTACCAGATTAAGTCAGTCTTTGACAAATTTCATCACACTATCTCATTCTGGAATGCTTTTTGGGGAGCCGTTCATCGAGAAGAAACCTACTTAACTCTTACTCAATATCCAGATTTCAGAACATCTATTGGTGAACCCTCGCTCGTCGCTCAAGTCTAGAGCAAGAATGTAATATTTTGTTGGAGCAGTAATCCTCATCTCTATCTCAACCTTTGCAACTCCCGGTGTCCAAAGATTCAGAATGGTGATCAGCATTACTGCTAAAGGTGAAAGTGAAAGTCTGGTAATGGACGTGTTGCTTTGTGAATTATGAATCTTGGATTAATAGATCGTGTTGCGTTAGTGGGTGCTAGCAGTCAAGGACTGGGAAAGGCAATTGCAAAATCTCTCGCCCAAGAGGGAGCTAAAATCGCTATATGCAGCCGCAATCAAAGGACTCTGGAAGAAACTCGTCAAGCGTTAGAAGCAGAAACGAATGCCAAAGTTATCAGTGTAGTTGCGGATTTGAGCTTAAAACAGGACATAGAAAAACTTTTAGGAACCGTAAAAACTCAACTGGGTGCTATCGATATATTGATTAATAACACGGGAAATCCTCCAGCAGGAAGACTTATGGACTTGGCTGAGGAGGATTGGGAGCAAGCTTACCAGTTAGTGCTAATGAGTGCCATCCGACTCACAAAAGGAGTAATACCCGATATGATGGCGCAGGGCTGGGGTCGGATAATTAATATAGCTACAAGTGCAGTTGAACAGCCCAGAGGCGATTTGCTGATTTCTACAACCTTCAGAACTGGATTGGCAGCTTTTAGTAGGGCGATCGCGGCAGATTTAGCTAGACATAATGTCATAATTCATACAGTTTGCCCAGGAGTGATTGGTACGGACGCTATGTTGAATTTAGCTAAAAATATGGCGGCTACTGAAGGAATTACGGTGGAAAATGCCGAAGAAAGACTCGCTTTTGGCGTTCCCATGGGACGGATGGGGGAACCAGAAGAAATAGCAGCTTTGGTAACTTGTTTAGCATCAGATAAACTCAGTTACATGACAGGACAGACCATTACTATGGATGGAGGGAAACTGACTGTTCCTCTCAAAAGTGCCTATGCTGATGCTTCAAGGAAGAATAAACTTTGAATAGCACCCCTGAATGTGCTTAATCTCTGGCTAGTCGAAACCAGATCGAGAGAATCAAATAAAAAGAGTTCTTACCGAAAAATCTGTAGATTCTTCAGTTGTAACCTCGCCTCAATAGCCTATGTCTCAAATCTGTATTCAACCAAGTAATTCCTTTGTGGAATTCAATAAAACAGAAGTTGAACAATCAATACCACAGCGTTTTGAAAAACAGGTCAATCAGTATCCTAACCGAATCGCTGTGAAAACTCCCTTTGCTCAACTGACCTATCAAGAGTTGAATCAAGCTGCCAATCGCCTAGCTAGAGAAATTATAGCGAAAAGGGGGAAAGGTTCAGAGGCGATCGCACTATTATTTGAACAAAGTGCTAACTTGATCGTCTCGATGCTGGGAATTTTGAAAGCTGGGAAGTTTTACGTTCCCCTAGATCCTTCCTATCCCCAAGAAAGAAACATCAATATACTAGAAGATTCCCAGGCTGTTCTCATTGTCACCAATACTGAAAATTTGCCTTTAGCTCGAGAATTGGCAAACCAAGAGCGACAATACCTGAACGTGGAGCAAATTGACGGGAGCATCAGTAACGAAAACCTAGAACTTTCTATTGCACCGGATATTATTGCCTATATACTCTATACTTCTGGCTCGACAGGTCAACCAAAGGGGGTTTTCCAGATTCATCGCAATGTGCTCCATCACATAATGAAATATACAAATAGCCTCAAAATCAGTACGGATGATCGCTTATTATTGCTTGTTTCTTGTAGTTTTACGGCATCAATATCAGATATCTTTGGGGCTTTGCTGAATGGCGCTGTAGTAGTTCCTTTTAACCTGAAAAAGCATGGACTGAACAGGTTAGCCAATTGGATGATCGAGCAAGAAATTACTATTTGCAATTGTGTACCCACGATCTTCCGCTATTTTGTTGGATTATTAGAGCATCAAAATTTTCCTAAGCTACGTTTTATCCAAATAGGTGGTGAACCTGTTACCAAAAAAGATGTAGATTTATATAAAAAGCATTTTGACCAAAACTGTATTTTCTGTGTAGGATTTGGCGCAACGGAAATTAATTTAGCCCGCCATTACTTCATTAACAAACAGACAAACCTGGAAGAAAGTACTGTCCCTGTTGGCTATGGAGTTGACGATACAGAAATTTTGCTACTTGACAATGATGGTAATGCTGTGGCTCCTGGGGAGATTGGAGAAATTGTTATTAAGAGCAAATATCTTTGTCTGGGATACTGGCGAAGACCAGATTTGACCCAAGCTGCATTTATTTCTAATTCTCAAGATGGGAGAGAACGACTCTACAAAACGGGAGATTTAGGTTATTTCCTTCCAGATGGTTGTCTGGTTCATCTTGGAAGGAAAGACTTTCAAGTAAAAATTAGAGGTCATCGAATTGAAGTGGCGGAAGTGGAAATGGCACTGCTAGATATTGCCGGTATTAAAGAAGCAGTGGTGATTGCGAGTGTTGACCAAAACAACGACCAGATATTAGTCGCATATCTTATTTTAGATGAACAACAGAAGCCTGATTTTAGGAATTTCCGAAATCTTTTGAAAAATAAATTACCTGAATTCATGATTCCTGCGGCTTTTGTAGTCACTGAATCTTTTCCCCTGACTGCAACGAATAAGATAGACCGCCAATCTTTACCGGCTCTTGATACCAAAGATATCTGTTCAGTAGCAACTTTTGTCTCCCCCGATACGCCTGAAGAAAAAATGCTGGCAGCTATCTGGAAGAAAGTCCTGGGATTAGAACAAGTGGGTATTGACGACAACTTCTTTGAGCTAGGAGGTCATTCTCTCTTAGCTGTCCGTCTCATAGCTGAAATTGAGCAACACTTTGGAAAAAATTTATCCTTAGCAATGCTGTTTCAAACCCCAACAATCAAACAGCAAGCAATGCTGCTGTGTCAACAAACTGATTTCCAGTCATGGTCTCCCTTAGTTGCTATTCAGCCTCAAGGCGGCTGCAAACCTCCTTTATTCTTTGTTCCTGGAGTGGGAGGAAGTGCTATCTGCTTTCTCGAACTAGGACGTCGTTTGGGTAATGAGCAACCTTTTTATGGCTTGCAAGCACGGGGGCTAGATGGAGATTTGCCACCTTTCACCACAGTTGAAGAAGTTGCTACCGAATATATTAACGCAATTCAAACTATTCAGCCCCAAGGACCATACCTATTAGGTGGCCACTCATTTGGTGCTGTGGTTGCTTTTGAGATGGCACAACAGTTACAGCGTCAGGGACAACCTGTTATCCTACTTGCGCTGCTAGACATAAAAGCACCTATTTCTAAGTCGGAAAATTATTCCCAAAAATTAGATTGGGAGGAGTTGCAATGGTTAATCGAAACAGCAACTCATCTAGAAAGGCTACTAGGGAAAAAACTAGAAATATCTGAGAAAGTTCTTCAATCCCTCGCTCCAGAAGCACGATTAAACTATTTGAAACAGGAGTTGGAGCGAGTGAACTTGTTGCCCCCGGATTCTAAAATTGAGCGAGTACGTGGCATAGTCCAAACTCTCAAAGCTCAAGAGCTAGCTCTGCTGCACTATATGCCCCAGAAAGTTTATCAGGGTTCTGTTAAACTTTTCCGAACTGGTGAAACTGAACATAACCAATTAGGAAAATTGAAGGATATTCCCAACGAACAAACTTGGGGTTGGAAGCACTTATCAACGGAAACAGTCGATGTTTGCCCTGTCCCTGGAGATCATTACACCATGTTGAAGGAACCTTATGTCCAAGTCTTAGCCAATAAGCTGAAAATGTGCTTGGAAAAAGCATTAATCTGATATTATCCGCGATCGCTTGCTGTCTAGTTGATTTTTTCTGAAGTAATTAACTTACATTCTTCAAAAACATGAATAACCAAATTAGTTTGCCCACTTCAAATACATCGACTCCTGAAACTCAGATATGCACATCCCGTCCTCTATCACCAGAGCAGATGACTCAGTACCATCAAGAAGGTTTTGTCATAGTGCCTAAGTTCTTCGATATTGAGGAAATAGAGCCTGTGCAAAGAGCGCTAGAAGATAACCCAGACTTAGGAGGTGCGTGGACGATTAGAAAGAACCATAACGATGTGAATACTTTTCAAGTTTCTATGTGGACGGAATTGGACAACGCTTTATTGGGAGTTATTCCCCGAATGGCTCGGATGGTGGATGCATCCTCGACGCTACTGGGAGAAGAATGCTACCATTGGCACTCGAAAATTATCAAGAAACAACCAGGTAAAGGTGTTCTTGAATGGCATCAAGACTACGATCACTGGTATAACGATGGCTGCCTCTTTCCACAACTCGTAACCTGCATGATTGCCATCACCACAAATAATCAGCAAAATGGCTGCCTCAAAATACTCAAAAAATCACACTTAATGGGTCGGATTAACCACATAATAGTGGAAAAAATGCAGAATGGCATCGAGCCAAGCCGACTAGCAGAAATATTGGCAAGATTTGAGGTGGTTCACTGTGAAATGAACCCAGGTGATGCTTTGTTTTTCCATGCTAATACAATCCACAGTTCACAGCCAAATAAATCTAATAGTCCCCGCATCTTGATGTACTCTACCTATAACGCAGCTTCAAATGAACCGTTCATCTTAAAAGGACAGGAGCATCATGTCTACCAGAAGCTGATTAAGCTACCCGATTCGATTATTCAAGATGGTGGTTACGACTCAGTATTAGAAAACCACAAATTTCACATGCCAGAAAGCAAAGAAAATCCAGGATTGGGCATATTCTATCGACACTTTGAACAATAGTAAGTCGGTGGGCGATTTCAAACACAACTATGTAAATAAATTTTACATTGCTGTATTCTGTTCGTAGTTGCGTCCTTGCGTGCAAAGGCGCAATTACGAACCAAAATGCTTTCTTTGCGCCGATCTACTGAATTAATTTTTTAAGGAATTTACTTCAATGGCTTGGAAAATTGGCGATGTTTCTATTACATCCGTAATCGAACTCGATTTGTCAGTAGACGCATCATTTATCCTCCCTGATGCAACTCCTGAAAACCTAGCACCCGACTTCGATTGGCTCAAACCCGATTTTGTCGATGAAGACGGTAAGCTCAAATTTAGAGTTCAGGCGCTTTTAGTTGAGTCCTGTGGGCAGAAAATTATTATTGATACCTGTGTTGGCAATGATAAAAAACGAACAACACCAGAGTGGAGTGAACTCAACGGACCATTTCTGGAAAATATTGCTAAATCTGGCTTTAAGCGTGAAGAGGTCGATCTAGTCATCTGCACGCACTTGCACGTTGATCATGTGGGTTGGAACACGATGAAAGTTAACGGTAAATGGATACCGACATTTCCCAACGCTCGGTATCTAATTACACAACCTGAGTTTGAACATTGGTCTCATGAAAAAGACCAGTCCTACGCGCAGATTTTTGGTGATTCTGTCGCCCCAGTGTTTGAAGCAGGATTGGTGGAGTTAGTCGATTGCAACCATCAAATTACTTCTGAACTGCAATTGATGCCGACTCCAGGTCATACACCTGGTCATTGTAGCGTGGCGATCGCTTCCCGTGGCGAAGAAGCCATTATTACTGGGGATATTATGCATCACCCATGCCAATGTGTCCACCCTGAGTGGGAATGTGTTGCCGATACTTTCCCTCAGCTTGCAGAGATTACCCGACGAAAATTCCTAGACCGTTGCAGTGGCAGTGATACTTTAGTCATTGGCACTCATTGGAGCGCTTCTACCCCAGTTCACATTATTAAACATAAAAGTGCTTGGAAGGTAAAAGTTTCTTCAGCCAATTCAATCAAAAACGCAAAAAATAAGAGTTGAAAATGTTATTTTTTTGAATTTACAGTAATTTACTACACCAAGAAAGGAGAACCAAATTGGCACTGTGAAACTGAATGTATCAGTTTTCTTTTCATATTTTTTAATGCATTGAAAATAAAATATATGTGGTCAGAAAAATTGCTAGAAACGAAGGCAAAAATCCAACTGCCATTGTCGTTGACAACAGAAACTTTATGGGCAGGAGCAGCATTATTTTCCTCTAGATTATTCATAGGAACTGTACCAATCCTGGTGAAAATTTGCGAACGCGAAATCGATCCAAATACTACTATATTTTATCGCCTCTGGATTGCCACTCTATTTCTCGGACTGTGGAATGGACTACTTACTGTTCGCAACCAATTGTCTAATAATCAACATGAAAAACAGGAGTTTTACACAACTGAGGTACTGGGGCTATTGTTATTATCCGGAATATTTGTTTCCGCTTTTCAAATTATCTGGGCTTGGTCTATAACTCAAACAAGTATTGCCAACTCGTCGCTCATGCACGGTCTAATTCCCCCCTTTACTGTCCTGGCGGGCTGGCTTTTTTTCGGTCAGCGCTTTGATTACAGATTCCTTGTGGCGATGACAGTTGCTATTGCAGGAATGATGATTATTGGTATCACTGACCTGCAATTTAGCTTTGATAAAGTACTTGGTGACATGCTTGCTTTACTATCTGCATTGTTCACCGCGTTGTATCTGCTAATTGTCGAACGACTCCGAAATAAGTTAAGTTCCACAACTATACTTATGTGGTCTTGTGCTATTGCGACTGTGTTAACTCTGCCCATCCTTGTGATTGTCAAAGATGAATTTTTTCCATCTTCTTGGGATGTTTGGCTTGCGGCAGTAGGTTTGGGTTTGACCCTAGCTTTAGGTCAAGGACTTGTCGTCTATAGCCTCAAGAGGTTTTCATCAGGGTTTGTTTCCATGGTATGTCTACTTGATCCGATCTTGAGTGCTACCTTGGCTTGGTCAATCTTTTCGGAAATCCTAACTTTATATAACTTGGTAGGTTTTGCTGTAGTTTTGGTGGGCTTGTACCTGACAACTTATAGTCAATCTGTTGTTAAAGAAGAACTAAAATAACAGTGGTAATCACTTAAACTAATGATTTAGAATCCTATTAAAGTTAAGTCAGTTGGCACTCTGCTTCCAACTAATTTTTACATACAAACCGATGTTTTTGGCAGGAGCATTGCTGTTGGTTCCTGCTTGCTAACTCATCTTAAGACCATTAAGGAGTTAATCATGAAGCTGTATTATTCTAAAACTTCACCGTATTCGCGGAAAGTTTTAATCGTAATTTATGAATTAGAAATAGTAGACAAGATTGAGATAATGCCAGTTAACCCACTCGAAGACCCCCCAGATCTAAACGAAAACAATCCTCTGGGCAAAATTCCTACATTGGTCTTAAGCAACGGTGACTCCATTTTTGACAGCCCAGTAATTGCAGAATATCTTCAGCGTCATTTTGTAAACAAAGCGCCATTATCATTAGAAAGTTATGTTTCGCAACAACGTTTGCAAGCCTTGGCAGACGGGATGATGGACGCAACATTTTCTCTTGTAATGGAACTGCGTCGTCCAGAAGAACAGCGTTCTCCGTTTTGGCAACGAAGATGGGAAGGCGCTATATTACGCAGCATTGCGGAGTTTGAACGAAAATACATTGATGATGCACGTCAATGGCATCTTGGCAGTATTGCAATGGCTTGCGGACTCGATTACCTTGCTTTTCGTATTCCAGAAAATGACTGGAAGCAGTAACATCCTAAAACCAAAGCTTGGTTTGAAGATATCATTAATAAGCCAAGTATGATCAAAACTGATCCACGATGATAGTTAAATTGTAATGCTATACCTTAGCTTTGCGTTGCTTAAGGGGATTCATAGAGGTTTCTAAGCGACTAAACGCTTGTGAAGACAGTAATGTTAAGCACAAGTAAACCACAGCCACAGAGGCATAAAATTCAAACGCTCGGTAGTTTTCTGCTACAATCAACTGTCCTTTGCGGAATAATTCTTCAAGACCGATCACTGCGACTAAGCTTGTATTTTTCAGCATAGCGATAAACTCATTACCCAAAGGAGGAAGTATTCGCCGGAAAGCTTGGGGAAAAATTACAGAAAGCATTGTTTGTACAGAACTTAAACCCAGTGATTGTGCAGCTTCCGATTGTCCAGATTCAATAGATTGAATTCCAGCACGCACAATTTCTGCAATATAAGCAACGCTATTTAAACTCAACGCCATCACTGCTGCGACAAAGCGATCAAAGGTGAAAGTAAAACCAAGCTCTTGAGCTAAAGCAGGTATACCAAAGTAAATCATAAAAATTTGCACAAGCATTGGTGTACCGCGAAAAAAATCTATATATGCCCTTGCAGCCCACCGTATAGGTGTAATCTGGGATAGACGCACAATTCCCAGCAATGAACCCCCAATTAAACCGATCATTCCAGAAACTGCTGTAAGTATCAGAGTTATTAAGGCTCCTTGAAGAAGCATGGGAAAATACTTGAAAATCAGACTAATTGATGTAAAAATGCCAGAGCTACTTGATTGGGTATTTTCTTTGTGAAAGGATAATTTCTCTGGTAACTCAGGTGGAGCGGCATTAAACCATTTTTTATAAATTTGGGTATATGAACCATTTTTTAGCACTTTTGTCAACCCTTTATTGATCAGGTTGAGATTTGGCGAATTTTTTGGTGTGGAAATACCATAATACTCTTGCGTCAGCAACTGACCAACTATTTTTAACCCTTGAAGGTTACGGCTTTTAATTGCATATAAAACCACCGCCTGATCGTTAACAACAGCATCCACATTGCCATTGAGTAGTTCTTGCAGCGCGATGGGTGTATCATCAAAAGTGCGAATAACAGCACCAGGTGCGGTTTTGGCTTTATCTGCAGCTGTTGTGCCAATTTGAACCGCAATCTTCTTATTCTTTAAGCTTTCAAAGTTAGTAATATCTTGATTATCTACACGAACTACAATTGCCAACCCAGATTTAAAATAAGGGCGTGAGAAAGAAACTGTCTTGGCTCGTTCTTCTGTAATGGTTATCGACGAAACCGCAGCATCTATACTGTGTGCCTGCAAAGCCGGTATCATTCCAGAAAAAGGCATACTTTCGTATTTAACTTGAAAGCCAGCAGCAGCAGCGATCGCATTTACCAATTCAATATCAAAACCCTGCAATTTTCCAACAGACTGAAATTCAAAGGGAGCAAGAGTTGCGTCGGTTGCTATTGTTAGGCTTTTTTGAACACCTCTAACACTTCCGTTGAGACTACAAATCCCAAACAACAGCAGACAAGTCAACCCAAAAACTAGACAGAGGCTTTTTATATCGCTATTCTTCTGGCAAGTCATGATACATCCAGGTATATTAAGTTAAAACAGGAGATTTGCTGCTCCTTTAATTCTGTCTAACGGTTCCACAGAACGGGGTAGAATTGGTAAGTGAATGATAGTTTTATCGGCAAATAAACCCGCATCAAATGATTCATCCTGACTGTAGCGGTTATGCACTATGTAACGCTGTGGAACTCCCATTTTTTGTAAAGACTCACTTAAGCGCACTTGTTCTGCAATAATTGCAGCTTGAGCTTGGATGACACCAACAAATTCAGTGTGATGGGCGTCTTTCATTTTCTTCTGCGCTTGTACGACTTGTTGTCGCAAATTCCGCAGCCGCCCCATGAAATCTATCCTACCTAGAGCATTTTGATACTTCATCCACAGTTTGAATATCCACGCTAGCCAGTCAGCTAATGCAGATGGCATTTCCAGAAAGCGAAGAAGATGACCTGTAGGGGCAGTATCTAGGATAATTAAATCCTGCTGTTTGCTGTTCAATAAATCCATAAGTGTGATCAGGGACAGCATTTCATCAATACCAGGTAAAGCCTGCGCTACAATTTGTCGCCAAGCTTCAGGAGTGTAAGCAATTTTTATCGCCCCTGGTTCAGCTGCTTCTCCACTCATCATTTCTGCTAATTCCCAAAGATAATCATTGCGGAACTGTTCTAATACTATGTCAGCATCGATTTCTTGACCGCTCAAATTAGCAGTTATCTGAGTAGGTTCGTGTGTCAATTTTACCCCAAAAGCGTCTCCCAAAGAATGGGCAGGGTCGATGGAAATTATGCGGATATTTTTCTCTGGATAACGACAAGCTAATGCCCATCCAATAGCGCCTGCTACTGTCGTTTTTCCCACTCCTCCTTTGCCGCCTACTAGGATAAGTTTGCGTCCTTCATCAATGAAATCGCTGAAACTGGGTAGCAATTTATCGGGCCATTGTATGGGTGGTGGTGGAGAAATTGTAACTGTATCAATTTTTTGAATTTGGTTAATTATATTGTCTAACGCGTCACTACCAAGCGGTTCTATTGCCTGTTGTGGCACAGTATAAACAGGTTTTAGTGGTAGTTGTAAGAATTTATTTAGTAATTGCTGTTGTTCACTATAGCGGTCTAAATCTGTATCTGCTTCTGTTAAAATCCTGTTAATTAATAAGCCACTGCTTTTAATTTTTAATGATTGCAAGCTTTCGATAAACCGTTCCGTTTCTAAAAGGCTCATGGGTTCAGCGATCGCCACTACTAAGCAAGCGCTTTTTTCTTCATTTTGCAGCAATTCTCTGCCTTGAGCTAATTCAGAATTCATCGATACTAAAAAGTCATCGACTTCATCTTTTGTATAACTTACCCTAAAAGTTTTGGCAATCACCCGATGCTTTTCTTGGAATAATTCTAAAG
>JAQYWN010000405.1 GCA_029379265.1 Rhizonema sp. NSF051 | reverse complement strand
CTAACGCTAACGCTAACGCTAACGCTAACGCTAACGCTAACGCTAACGCTAACGCTAACGCCAAAAATTATTCCTTAAATGTTTCGTCGGAAATTGCCGATTTATCTTCATACATAGACTCGTACCTTTGTCAACCAATATTAGTGGATCGGATCTTATCAGGCGTTTTCAATGTGTTATCCACTGGCTACCTCTTCGCCAATTTATCAGAACTCATCCTCTCCAACTGATTCAAATGCACAACCGTCTTGACGCTGAGTGTCAACAACGTCAAAACCAAACTTCCTAACTAATGTAATCGCCGCATTTAAATCCTCATCCCACATTTGCGCTGATGACCTAGCTAATTTTGAAGAAATTTCCAAGCAACTACAAACGTCCTTCAAAGACCATCGTTTTTCTTCTAATGAGAATTGCTCGATCATATCCTGCGCTTTGTCTAGTAGCGCTTGAGATATCTGCCATTCGCGCTCTCGCTGCACCCGACGACGGTTTTCCCACTCCGAAAATGTTTGAGATGCACCTTTTTTGGTATTTTCTGCAACAGCTTGAACCACTGCATCAGTGTTAGCATCCTTGATTTTTTGGTATTCCGGATGCCTTTTCACTTGCTGCACCCAACTACGGCTTTTGCTCAGAGTTGATGCCACCTCATTCTCAGATTCACCCTGAGCAAGCATGGCAATAGCTTTTAACTGTTCGCAATTGAGTGGCTTTGACACGAAAATCAATTAGTAATCAGATCTTAATCATATCACAATCAGATCCAATCAATTATATGCCTAACGCTTGACGGAGAACAGTTTTTGATTTTAAGGGTAGCTTATGTCATGTGGTATAAGCTACCTTTGATCGTCAATTGCTACCATCCGTTTAGGCAGTTGCTTAATCTGTAACCACATGGGATTTACGCACAGGTACTTAATATACGTATGCAAAGTATTTGCCTTTTTTTTTTTAGAGTTTAGGGCGATCAGAAAGCATGAGTGTATTGTGGTACAAATATTTAACGCACTCAAACTACATAATTGTCAAGCTGACTATGTGACCATTGCAATGAAGTCATGCCCATTTACTTAATCGGGCACCTCAGATGGCATTCATTGACTGAGTATATGAACATTGCAACGTTGCAATGTTCATATACTCAATGGAGCTGCTCCTTCGAGCAGAATAACCTAATGCCCAAACTTAATCTCACCGGCAACACACTTCCTTCAATGGAGCTGCTCCTAAAAAGAGCAGAATTACAGCTTGATTACAGAAAGTATACAGCATATAGATTTTCAAAGATAAAATCACGAATGCTCAATTTCATGTTAATAAACGCTAGGTGTAAATAAGGGTAAGAAGGTACAAGCTTGGTTGCTCAAACACCCGCGTTTTGTATTCCATCATCAAGAATGTCCAAAGTCCAGTGGATGAACCTCTCCCTCGCCTGTGTTGCGCGGATCTGACAACGAAAACGTCTCAAAATCTCTGCCGAGCGCTGATAAAAACGCTTTAAGTGGACGGTTGTCAGCATTTATTGCGCTCGTGGAATACCGACGCGCACCCAATTCGATGTAGCGAGAAATCAACTATGAAAGTTATCGCCTTCTGCCAAATTCAATCCGACAACGATACGGCTCAAACTAACGAAGCCCTCTGCCAAATTCAATCCGACAACGATACGGCTCAAACTAACGAAGCGATCGCCGCCTAATTTCCGCACCTTTTTTAGGGTGGGCTGTACTTAGTGAGCCAAATTTAGAATTGCTGTGTGACCATTGCAATGAAGTCATGCCCATTTACTTAATCGGGCACCTCAGATGGCATTCATTGACTGAGTATATGAACATTGCAACGTTGCAATGTTCATATACTCAATGGAGCTGCTCCTTCGAGCAGAATAACCTAATGCCCAAACTTAATCTCACCGGCAACACACTTCCTTCAATGGAGCTGCTCCTAAAAAGAGCAGAATTACAGCTTGATTACAGAAAGTATACAGCATATAGATTTTCAAAGATAATATCACGAATGATCAATTTCATGTCAATAAACGGGCACTCTCGATCGCGTTTCAAAGGATTCTTTGGACAGACAAGGACGGGAGCACTGTTCAAATGGGACATCATGTGTGTGAACGGTACTTGGTCGTTCCAGGCTTTTGACAATTACCGCCACATGGGTGGCGATACGGATGGCAGCCGTTTCATTTTTACTTGACAAAAACGGACAACCTTAGCATTTTGAGGCGGTTAATCTATTGTGTTATTGCGATTGTTGTCAATAACCGCCTCAAAATGCTCCTAGATCGTCGTTTTTAGTGAGAGATTTTGTATAAGGTTGTCCGTTTTTGTCCAGACATTTCCCAACCCTTGCCTGCGGGGCGAAGCGCTCAAGATGATCGAAAAATCAGGTTTTCATGCCCGAAAACCATACCTCATATTTGGTATTTCCTGCTCAAAAGTAAGTCCTAGAGTGATCCATAAAAATAAATAGCACTACGGATTTGAATTGTTGCGACTACGACGCGAGCGATCATGAATGAACTGCTGGGCATTTATTTACTGGCAATATGCCTAGAGACATCTCCCAACCCCAAAGCCCAATTTACTCCCTGACAGGAACGAATACGCCTAGTCCAAAATGTGCTGCATACCCAAGAGCAATGGGACCAGACTTTACTTGTGCAAATTCTATCTCCAACCAATAACCAGTATTGGATGATTTACGCCCATCACCATGATGGCGATGACGTTTAAAGGCAAGCCATTGGTACTGGGTCACGCCTTGAGAACAGCATCTGGCTTTAACTATGAGGCTACCATCAGGAGCTTTTAAACATAACCAGGAGTCATCTGCAACCTTAATGTAATTATCAACACTCAGAGACAAATATTTGATCTGGGTGAGTAATTTCAGTGCCTGATCTTCAGGTCCATCAATTTGAAACTTAGTATTAGGAATAAACTTTATCACCCCATTTCGATAACGTTTTGGATGACGTGGCAGTAACACTGGTGTCAAGCTGCGCCAAAATCGGCTGAGGCCGACGACCCCATGCCGACTATTTGGGTGCAAAGACTCTTGAGCATAATCTTTCACTTGCCCTAGATTTACCAGAATTGTTTGGATATCAAATTTGTGAAAATTCCATATTCTTGAAAGATTTTTGAGCGCAGGCACTGCAAGTCGGTAGTCAAATCCAGCAGCAGCATAAACCACTACATGATCAATTTGCCCCTGTAAATTAACTTCTGGTAAATACCAAGCGTGTCGATTTCCCTCTAAGTAACAGTTGGATTTGCTTCCTTTGATTGACTCTACTTCGTTGTCAGGCTTTCTTCCAGAAAAGACAGTTGCAGATAAGCCGTCAGAATCAATACTCAGAGCCATTAACGCCTGACGAAATAGCTCTCCAACGGCTATGGCTTGAGTGATATTAGGCAGTACCTTGGAAGCTAAGGCGAAGCGAGCAAACTTAGGTAAAGTAGAATCTCGAAGAGAGTTGATAGCAGACGGTGCAATTGTACTGTTCGACTTTTGCAGCACGTATGTTACCCAGTGTGCTCCAGGAATGCCATTCCAGCCTTCGGAGTGTAAATTACCAATATCGACCGACAACATTGACAAAACATCCGTTGTCATGTTCCAGTTTTTACCTTTTTTGGGTTGGGGTAGGGCAGATATCGCTGCCTTCCATCCCTTCATTTGTGCAGAAGATAAAGGGACTAATACCTGAACTTGCTCCGAGTCTGCATTTAATTGCACTTCTTCTAAGGCGGGAAAAGCGTTACAAAACGTAATCGCATGATCTAAATCACTGCAATCATCGATTACCCGCATTGCTACCCAAGACTCTGAACGTCCGAGGTAATTTACTTGTTGGCACAGTAATTCCAGCAATACTTTTGAGCGCTGGTTTAATTCTACCATCTGCCATACGACTTTCACTACTGCTTGAGGAGAAAGTGCACCTTCAGGCAGTACGACAAACGTATCAAAAACTTTATTTTTGAGAAGTTTGCCCTCTCTCCAAATAGGCATATAGTGCCTAGTATGGGCAATTGTATGTTCTGGCAGTACATAAATTGGTAAACATTCTGTCAAACAGGTTAATAGCTTGCACAAAGAGGTGCGTGTTGGCGGGGACGACAAGCGATAGGAGGCTCCTACCAAAGCACGTAAAATTCGCATCGGTGATGGTGGCCACTCGACAATGCCTTCATTCACTTGATGGTTCCAGGGTGTAGCGTGATAGCGCCCAGCCAAAAATTGAATTTCTATGCCAACACTCATTTATTTTTATTCGCTTCAGACACAGAGAAATCAACTATAGTTACAGGAGGATTAGCAAATATACTTTTAGCTGCTGCCACAAAGCTAGGTAAAGCGGCTTCTAAAGTTGGAAAATCTGGAAGCACAAACTTTTCTGGGCGTTGGACTGTTAAGAGCGTGTATTCTAAATCGCAAGCAGTTCGCAACCTTAGTCCAAACTCCAAGAAACTACGGATTTTGTAAAGTGCAATCGCAATTAACAAATCTTCAACTTCCCGACCAAGATGATAACTGCGAATTTGTGCTAAGTCTAAGTTGAAATATGCTTTAATTTCTTTGGCAGTGTATTCTTCACGGTGATAAATAATATTTCCATATTTCTCTTTTGATCCACCTTTACCATCTGCTTTGCCTGTAGAGTCAAGTAAATCGTTTTTCACACCTCCTGAACTAATAACATTAATATTTTTGGCTTCAATAAAGCTAGACAGAACTCGCGTCACCTTTAGTTGTCCATCTGCTAAGGCGTTACCTACAAAAAAAACTCCATGTAGTAGACAATTAATGTCATCGCGAGCCAGTACTCGGGCAAGTGAGGAAAAATCTCTAGAATCATTAGAGATGGCATTCAATTCTCGTTTAAAATCCTCAAAAAAAGGAGTTTTTTGACTTTTGCCACCTAAAATATACGAAGAAGCTATGCGATGAGCCTCTAGCAAAGAATTGGTCAGCATTTTCTCATTATGCTTAACGACTACATAAGAAATTCCTCGTAGTGGCTTAACCACATCTTGGGCGACCGAATCCCAAATTGTGGCTTCCAAACGGTTTGCCATACTTTGTGCCGACTCCACAAGCAACATCTGAGTTTTTGAATCGGGTAGTGTATAAATTGCTGCACCAATATCCGGAAACCCAGTCGGCTGGAAGCGAGTTCCTTGCAATGGCACAAGGTCAGCTGACATCAACAGTCTAGGTTCATTTTTTAAAGCGGAAAAGTCCATTTATCTGTCTAATGAAGTTCTATTTGGCGACAAAATTTGAGTAGGCGGGCTACATCAAGATCGCTCAGGGAAAATGCTATAGCAGCAGCAATACGTTTGGTACGGAATGCGGGTTCATAAATTCCTTCACTAATAGCTGGTTTAAACCCGCTCGCTCCTAAACGCGTTGCACATAGAGTTGTGGCAGTCAAACAATCTCCAGCAGCCAGAGAAGAAAGGAGTGCTGGTACTCTGCTCAGAGTTAAGTCCTGTGGTAAGATGTTTTGACCAAAGATCTGATTTCGTGCTGATGATTGAAGAGCGCGATGCATTGCGATCGCCACAAGTGCATAAGCGATGGTTCCGGTCTCCAGTAAAGCCCAAAGTTGTTGAGTACCCGCCATCCAAATCATGCAGCAGTAAACAAATACCAGGGTAAATCGCCCTAGCTTCTACCCACTCCCCCTGCAAGGAGTCCCAAACCCAAGCGCATTTCTTTAGCTTTCTGAGTTGATCTAGTAGCTCTTTTGCTCTAAAAATACTCACGCAGCAAAGTTCATTTTGTTGCAAAGCTCCTCTATAATGTTTGTCTAGTGGGTCACTTGGTGGTTTGTCTCCATCCCAGTTACGCCACGCGATCGCAACATCGGTGTCCTCTGTTTCCCGAATAAATGGGGAAATGTCAATATCATTCCCTGCTAAATCAGACGAGGTATCAAAGAGTTGGAGTAAATCGTGCCGACGTGGAAGCAGCCCTTCTGGATATTTTGTCTGAGGAGAAATTTTCTGTAGCGATTGTGGACCAACATCTGTTAGGGGACTAAGGAGCTCTCTGGCTAATGAGAGATCTTCTAATTCATAAGGATTGGCAGAGTTTTTATGGATAAGGTCAATATCAACCCAGTAAACTGTCGCCTCAGAATATTCTCCGTAACGGTTGCAGCGACCAATCCTTTGAACTAGCGACGACCAAGGTGCTAATTCTGTAAACAGGGTGAACGCTGAAATATCTACCCCGGCTTCTACTGCTTGAGTCGCAACTATAATACCGCTATGGGTTTCGCGTAGTCTTTTATTCAACTCCTGACGCTCGTGGGGTCGAAATCGGGCATGAATCAGCAATAACTCTAAGTTGACTAACTTCTGTAACTCTTGGTAAACCATTTGGGCACGGCTAACTCGGTTGCAAAGCACCAAGGTTAAACTACCAGGAGAATGTACTGTCTTGATCTCCATTGCCAACGCTCTACCATACCCTAGTTCGTCATTAGTAAGTACAGTTGATGTCTTAACTAGGCGTTTTTTAGCTTCTAGGCGCTGTTGTAAAATTGGGTGAACTTTGTCAAATTCAGTGATTTCATGAATTTTACTCAAGTCGGGTTGATAGTTAACCGTTTGTAATAACTCTCGATCCAAAGTGGCGCTCATCCATAATGAGCAAGTAGGTCTCATTGTTCCAAACTCCAAGCGAAATCCTTGGAGTTGTGCTGTCGTCAAAAATCCTATTCCCATCAGCTGCACCTCATCCATCACCCATAAGCAGTCATTATTGAGCAGTGCAAAATGGATGGGCCAGCGATAGCGGCTCATGCCATAGCCCCGGTTGAGGGCGCGGCTGAGTAGTTGGTCAGTTGTACCAACCAAAATGCTATCTTTTTCTGGATGGGCATCCCAGCGTCGGCTCAGCGCACCGCCCATGAGTAAATGAAGTTCTACATCTGCTGCCAGATCTGATCTGTTGAGCCAATTTTCTACTTCTGCATAAGTTTGCTCAACCAAAGTTCGCATTGGTAAGCAGTAGACTAGCCGCCGTGGAGTACTATCGCGTATATTCTTCTCAGAATGAAATCTTCTCCGCCACAGCCAAGCCAAGACAACTGCTGCGGTTTTACCAGCACCTGTTGGAACATCTAGCAGGATGGGTAGCTCGTCAGTAATGGCAAGGCGTTCCTGACTCAGATCTTGCACCTGGAAACTTCAATGTTAATTCCTTGACTAAGTGCTAGGT
>JAQYWN010000404.1 GCA_029379265.1 Rhizonema sp. NSF051 | reverse complement strand
ATTTTGTATAATATGGAAACGCTGGGAAGTCATAAACATGCATATTTATTGGTCAACAAGTAGTGGGTGATTCAGTCACCTAGTGATGGCATTCTAGATAATGTATTTTTTTTAATAGTTAAAGTATGCTCAAGCAAAAATCGCTCTTCAAGATAAAACTCACAATTATAGCAGCAATCCTGGTAGGAACTAATCTCTACACTTCAACAGCTCAAGGTAAAGCTGAAAGCCCCCAAAAACTCGTGGATGACGTGTGGCAAATCCTAGATAACAGTTATGTAGACAGCAGCTTTAACCATCAAGATTGGAAAGCAATTCGACAGCAGTATATTAGCCGTTCCTATAGTTCCAAGGAACAAGCTTATCGGGCAATTGAAGAAATGGTGGCTAAATTAGGCGATCGCTACACGACGTTTTACAATCCCCAGCAATTCCAAGCCCTAAATAGCGATCTTTCTGGTAACCTCACTGGTGTAGGGGTGGAATTGGGTGAGAATAAAAAAACACAAGCTTTAACCGTTGTAGCCCCAATTGAAGGAACGCCGGCTTTCAAAGCGGGTATTTTGCCGGATGATGTAATTACTCAGATTAACGGTGAAACAACTAAGGGATTGAAACTGGAGGATGCTGTTAAGCGAATTTCAGGCCCTGTGGGAACCAATGTCGTACTTACAATTTTACGCGGTAGCCAGTCGAAAACTTTTAACCTTACCCGCGCAAATATTGCCATCTATCCTGTAACTTCTAGCGCGCGAACAACATCAGCAGGTAAAATTGGTTACATTCGTTTACCACAGTTTACGAGAACGGCTGCCGCAGAGATGCGTCAGGCAATTCAAGCATTAGAAAAACAGCAGGTGCAGGGCTACGTTTTAGATCTACGTTCTGATCCAGGTGGGCTGCTGGAAGCAAGTTTGCAAATTGCTAGTATGTGGTTGAAGCAAGGAGGGATTGTTTCTTTGGTAAATAGGGACAAAGTTAGAGAGAGCTATAATGCGACGGGACATCCTCTCACCGACAAACCTTTAGTGATACTGGTTGATAAGGGATCTGCTAGCGCCAGCGAAATTCTGGCGGGAGCGCTGCAAGATGATAACCGTGCCACTTTAGTAGGGACTCGCAGCTTCGGTAAGGGTTTAGTTCAAGCCGTAGAACCACTGGAGGATGGTTCGGCACTGAAACTAACGATCGCTAAATACTATACACCGAAAGGTCGAGATATCAATCATATCGGCATTGCACCAAACATTACCGTGGAGTTAACTGAGGCACAACAGAAAGCGTTATTGCAAAACAAAACTTTGGGGACATCAGCCGATCCTCAGTATGCTAGCGCTGTTGCAGACTTAAGCCGATTAATTCAGTCTAGAACCGCTCAGCAGAATTGAAAAATGCGTCTGAGAAAGTAGGGGCGAACGGTTTTTCCCTAATACAAAATCCCCTCATTAATAGGCAGAGGCTAACTCACTATGAGTAACTTAACATTCCCAGATACCAAAGCTAGTCACACAAGTAAAGCATCTGAATATACAACGGATACAGTACGTGCCTATCTTAAAGAAATTGGACGAATACCTCTATTAACCCAGGAGCAAGAAATCTTTTTTGCCCAACAAATTCAGCAGATGATAACAATACTTGCTGAATCAGAAAAACTGGCTCTTGAATTAAAGCGTACACCGACACTGCCAGAATGGGCGTTGCGGCTACATTTAAGTGAAAAGGAACTACTTGAGCAGCTAAATCAAGGGAAACGAGCCAAGCAGAAAATGATAGCGGCTAATCTCCGGCTTGTGGTGTCAATTGCTAAGCAATATCAGAAACGTAATTTAGAGTTTATGGACTTAGTTCAAGAAGGAACCTTGGGTTTGGAGAGAGGGGTTGAGAAATTTAATCCGGCTCTAGGATACAAGTTTTCAACTTACGCTTACTGGTGGATTCGTCAAGGAATTACCAGAGCGATCGCCCAGCAAGGACGCCCTATTCGATTACCCATGCACATCAATGAAAAATTAAACAAAATTAAGCGTGTTCAGCAAGAATTAGCTCAAAAACTTGGTCGTGTTCCCACCAGTATGGAAATTGCCAATGCACTTTCTTTAAAGCCTAGTCAGATTCGAGAATTTATGCTTTTGGCTCGTCAAACGATCTCCCTTGATATTCGGGTGGGAGTAGAAAAAGAGACACAATTACAAGATTTAATAGAAGATAGCAGATCTTCTAACAATGTCTATAATACTGAGGAATCTCTCAATCAGGATGTTGAAATTTTGTTGTCCAATCTGTCACGTAAACAAAAAGAAGTATTAACTTTACACTTTGGTTTAATAGATGGGGAAGAACTTTCTCTACAAAAGATTGGTCAACGTATGGGTATTAGTCGAGAACGAGTACGGCAGATAGAAAAAGAAGCTCTCAACCTTCTACAGAAGCAGTTAATTGAGTCGTAAATCAACATAAAAGTTGAGTCGCACCCTGATTTTTCACCGAAAAGAAATCGAAACGTTTGGAAGCCGTGTAACTTTAGTTCACGGAGGAAAAACGAACGCTCAATTTATTGAGCTTCAATATTTCTTGCCCATGTTTCTACTAACTCGCTTATACTTACTTCTTGTTTCTTAGCATATGCTTTTAGTTTTTCCCAAGCCGTGGGCGTTAAAAATAAATGTCTACTTGTTTTTAATTCATCATGCAAAATAGGCTCATTTCTTTTTCTCTTTTTTCCAATCTTTTTTGTATTTTCAGTTGACATTTCAATATTCTGGCTCTATACTAGAAGCATAACACATTAAGCTTTGCCCAACATGCAAGTACGATGGAATTTTAAATTGTTGCCTAACCAATCTCAGGAGGCAACTCTTGAACAATGGTTAGTCACATTAAGAAAGCATCGTAACTAAGAGACTCGCTAAACAAAATTATAAATTAGCGCAATATCGTAACGGGTATAACTGGCTTGCGGCTAACATTATAGTAAAAACGGCTGATGTCGTCGCTCGCGAAGATCTACGCATCAAAAATATGATCAAGCGAGCTAAGCCTAAGCATGACGGCAAAGGTGGATATAAGAGCAATGGTGCATCTAGAAAAACAGGATTAAATAGGGTTATTGCCGATGCGGGTTGGGGCGATATTTTTAACAAAATTACCTGGTTAGCATTAAAAGCAGGAAAGCCCGTTGTAGAAGTGCCAGCCAAATATTCATCGCTTGAATGCCCTAAGTGTAAACATGTAGACAAAAAGAATAGAGAGGGCGAGAAGTTTTTGTGCAGGGAGTGTCAATATACAGAACATGCGGACACAAAGGCGTCTCGCATAATAGTTAGAAGAGTGGGATTAGTCTTCCCAAGCAATGATTTGACTCTACCTGCGGACTGCGGGAAAGTAACGCTTAGCAGATATCAATCTTTAATGATTGAGGCTAGGAACCATGCCTTAGGGGTAGCTAATAGCAATAATAGTTGCCCGACAGTTGGATATTTAAGAGATATGGCAGAAACTCTTAAAGAATCCCCGTCTCTTTAGAGCGGGGAGTGTCAAATAGAAGACGACAAAAAGCCCAGATTCCCGACTTTTTGAAGAACTCGGGAATTTGATTGTTCAAAACTTATAGAGTGTCAGGCCTTTTACCTTGAGTAGCATATTCTCCATACTGTTGGATGAGTTTAGCAACTAAACCTGTCCACCCTGTTTGATGGCTGGCTCCGATTCCGGCTCCATTATCACCGTGAAAATACTCATAGAAAAGAAGATGATTCTGCCACTCTGGATCGGTTTGGAGTTTGTTGGTTGCGTCAAATTGTGTTTTTGTTCCTCCATAAACAGGTCGATAACCATCACTATCTTTGATAAAAATTTTGATGAGCCTAAAAGATAAGTCTGTGGCAACATCCCAAAGACTTTTATCATTACCACTATCTGTAGGATATTCCACTGTGAATTCACTACCTGAAAAGTAATTGAATATCTGGAGTGATTCAATAATTAAAAAATTCACTGGAAACCAAACTGGACCACGCCAATTAGAATTCCCCCCAAACAAGCTAGTTGTAGATTCTGCTGGTTGGTAATTTACTCTTCCACGTTCTTGTCCGTTAACTTCTAGAACAAAGGGATGATTCAAATAGTATTTTGAAAGAGAACGAATACCATAGGGACTCAAAAACTCACTTTCCGAAAGCATTTTTTTCAGAATTTCCTTAAGTTTGTCATTTGGTCCAACAATTGAAAGGAAGGCTCCTGACTTATTTTCTTGGTTTATGAGAGTAATGTTTTCATGCTGTGTAAGATCAGGACGATTTCTTATAAACCATTCAAACCGCTTTTTGAAGTCATCCTTTAAATATTTATCTACTATTTCTTTATCAAGAGTTTCAACAGCGAATAGAGGAATTAAACCTACCAGCGAACGCAGATTTATTGGGATAGTTTGCTCACCAACCTTCAAAATATCTCGATAAAATCCTTGCTCTGTATCCCAGATGTTTACATCGGAACCTCCGATTTGATTCATTGATTCAGCAATCAATAGGAAATGCTGAAAAAACTTTGATGCCATAGTTTCATAAACTGACTCTCGCCGTGAATTTGGCGTTTCTCCCTTAGTTTGAGCAACTGATTGCTTTTCTATTGCCAATTCTGTAGCTATCTTAAGCATCTTTAGGCAGTACATCGCCATCCAAGCAGTACCGTCTGATTGCTCCATATTTTCACCTAAGTTCAGATGGCTTCTATCGATTGGACCAATGTTATCTAGACCTAAAAATCCACCAGAAAAGATATTTTTTCCATCTGCATCTTTACGATTAGTCCACCAGGTGAAATAAAGAGCTAACTTTTGAAAAACTTCCTCCAAAAAATCTATGTCACCTTGACCACCACCACGATACATTTTTTTCTCAATTTGATAAACTCGCCACGTAGCCCAAGCATGAACTGGCGGATTTACATCCCCAAATGCCCACTCATAAGCTGGCATCTGGCCGTTAGGATGCATATACCACTCTCGTGTAAAAAGACGCAGTTGGTCTTTAGCGAAATCTGGATCAATCAAAGCAAAGCTAATAGTATGGAATGCTAAATCCCAAGCGGCAAACCAAGGATATTCCCACTTATCCGGCATGGAGATAATATCCTCGTTAAACAGATGAGTCCACTGAGCATTTCTGCCGTCAAGATTTTTACGTTTTGCTGGTGGTTTCGGACCTGCTGGATCTCCATCTAGCCAATCTTGGACTACATAGTAGTAAAATTGCTTAGTCCACAACATTCCTGCAAATGCTTGACGTTGTATATCTCGCATTTCATCAGGTATATTATATGGGTTGACGGCTTGATAAAATTCATCTGCCTCACGCTTGCGGTTTTCAAAGGTTTTTTCAAAGTCAGTACTAAAAGGTGTTGCTAAGTTTTCTGACTCGGTAAGTCGCAAATAGACTATCTTCGTTTCTCCCGGAGGAACGTCCAACTGATAGAGCGCTGAAACTTTCGTGCCTTGTTGATTGGGATTAACAGCATCCTTTCGATTGTGAACAATGTAATTGTTAATTCCATCTTTAACGTAAGGAGAAAGATTTTCACCCCAGCCAAGTCTTTCTTTATTTGTTTCGTTTTCTGTATAAAGTATTTCTGAAGGCTGTTGACAATACAGCCATTTTTTACTAAGCTCTCCATCTGAAGATAGATCAGGAGAATACGCCTCTACTACTCTAAATTCAGAGGTAGATTTAATACCAGAAAGAGATGGTTTCTCTGGATAAATGGTGAGTTGTTGTTATTTTTCCTCACCATATACTTTTGTTGATTTTGTTCGTCAACTATTAGCCATTCACTGCCTTGTTTTTGAATCTCAACTCTAACTTTTTCAGAAAAAGATATTGCATACTTCTGAAACTGTTCTTTTAAATCATTTGATAAAGAACGATTATCCAAATCATTTTCCAACTGGGATTCGAGGTTAAATAATCCCCAAGACCAGGTATTGCGGAACCAAAGGGTTGGTAAAAGATGTAGTGTTTTTTTCTCTGGTCCTCGGTTAGTAACGCTAATTTTAATGAGAATATCTTCAGGAGTATTCTTGGCGTACTCTACAAAAACGTCAAAATAGCGATTGTCTTCAAATATCTTTGTATCAAGAAGTTCATATTCTGGCTTGGTTTTGTCATTGTTTCTATTTGTAGAAACCAAGTCATCATATGGAAACTCAGCTTGGGGATATTTGTAGAGACATTTCATGTAGGAGTGGGTAGGGGTATTGTCAAGATAAAAGTAATATTCTTTAACATCTTCGCCGTGATTACCTGGGTTAGTACTACCACCTGTTAAACCAAAAAGCCTTTCCTTCAAAATTGGATCTGCACCATTCCAAAGGGCAATAGCAAAACACAGTCGCTGACGGTTATCGCAAATTCCAGCAATGCCATCTTCACCCCAGCGATAAGCGCGAGAGCGAGCATGATCATGGGGAAAGTAGTCCCATGCCGTGCCATCAGCGCTGTAATCTTCTCGCACCGTTCCCCATTGGCGATCGCTCACATAAGGACCCCACCTTTTCCAGTATTTAGTGTGATTGCGGTCCTCTACTAGTCTTCTTCCTTCCTGAGTTTGCTCTATTTGTGTCATTGCTTTCTCAAATTTCCCTAATATATAAAAACAGGCTTATCTTTTAAAAAGGCTTTGAATTCCAAATTTGATGAGAAATCTTCCAAATGCCAATTTCATTTCACAGTAACCATATTGCCCAAAATTAGAGTCACCTACCTTTTACAAGCTAGTTTAAATGCAGCAACTTGCTTGTATGTACAGTATTTTTACTGAAACTCAGTAATTTCATCAGTGTAAATTCATTTAATAGGAACCAGCGACTCACCGTTGAAATATCTGCGCTGTTCAGTCGCGTGGATTGAAAGGTGACTATTTTTGCTTGACCAAAAAGGCAGGGGAGCTCTTAGCTGTCTTGCAGGGGGAAAAAATTCTGGATTCCCCTGCCCCCTGCCTCTTGTTGACTTCACGCTACTTTCTTTCTCTTGCTATTGTGGATATTTAATCTTATGTCCGTTTGATTACTTAGAATTTATGTAGATACTGACTAGTAGTTCGGTTTACCGAATGTTTTAGTTCGGTAAACCGAACTATTCGTTCCCTAATAGGGAGTAAGTGAAATTTAAACGGTTCTCTTGATGTCAGATTTTTTTGTGAGCGCGGTTCTCAACTATTTAATTAGCGATCGCTTAGTATTTAAAACTCCCGTTCACCCTTCTGGGCGACAAGCAGA
>JAQYWN010000403.1 GCA_029379265.1 Rhizonema sp. NSF051 | reverse complement strand
ATTTTATATAGTGAGGGTAAATACTGTTTCTGATGGCTGTATCCCTAGCCCTATATAGGAGCAGTACCGACAAAGCCTACTTAATTGTGGTTGGCAAAAAGCATGGAGACATTAGAATTCATTATCTATCCAGATGGTCGGGTACAAGAAAAAGTCACTGGCATTGTGGGTGCTTCTTGCGCTGAAGTCACAGCAGCAATAGAGGCACAGCTGGGACAAGTACTTAGTCATGAGCCAACCTCAGAATACTTCGCCACCAAAGTGCAGCAGTCTGGGGTGGTGAATACACAAACCACTTTTAGCGAGTGGTAATTCACGTAAACTATAGTTTCATTGATTCACAGCCACCATGTCACACTTTAGCCAAATTAAAACCCAAATCCGCAACATTGAATCCTTAAAAGATGCTCTGACTGACTTGGGTATCAACTGGAAAGAAGGACCCTGCGAAGTGCGGGGATATCGCGGTCAAACCCATACAGCAGAAATCGCCATTGAGCAAGACAATGGTTACGATGTAGGTTTTAAACAGAATGGAAAAGAATATGAACTCGTTGCCGACTTGCAATATTGGCAGCAAAACAAGTCTGTTGAAGGATTTTTGCGCCAAGTAACCCAGCGCTATGCTTACCACACAGTAGTAAAAGAAACTGTTGGCGTTGGCTTTCAAGTCACCGAACAACAAAAAAACGAGGATGGTTCTATTCGCCTAGTTGTACAGCGTTGGAGTGCCTAATGTCTGATTTTTTGCCGCCAGAAGATGAAGAGAATCGCTCTGGATTAGAGCCAGAATTAGGTGGCTTTTTACGGTACGATTCAGAACGGTCGGGTTTAGAACCAGAATTAGGCGGTGTGCTGCGGCAAAAAGGTGTTTATGTTGATGAAATTACCTGTATTGGCTGCAAGCACTGTGCTCATGTTGCCCGTAACACATTTTACATTGAGTCAGATTACGGGCGATCGCGAGCCATCAGGCAAGACGCTGATCCAGAGGAAGTCATTCAAGAAGCAATTGACACTTGTCCAGTTGATTGCATTCACTGGATGGATTACACTAAACTTAAAAAGTTAGAAGAAGAACGTAAGTATCAAGTAATTCCTCTGATTGGATATCCAGTAGACCAAGCAGTTGTAACTGCCGAACAGAGGCGTAAAAAGCGCAGATTGAACCGTAAGAAATCCAGCTATTAAAGTGTAAGCATCTTAAAGCAAGCGAGATCGCTTACAAAAGACTTGTATCAAAAATGTACTGATATCTAAATGCTTACCTATGATAGATGGCTGGTTCAACCGGCCATTTTTTATTATTGATATTTATTAAAGACATTGATATTATTTAGTGGCTGGGATTTATTTTATATTATCGTGCTGTGACAGCAACTTTTCAACTTTTGCCTCATCAATTCTGGCTGTCAGTCTTCTTGACTCTTGCAAATCTCTAGTAGTTTTTGCCAAAGTAAAAGTGGAACCTACAGAAAAAGTTAATCCCATTCCCATGAAAGCTTTTACCCAGCTACTTACGGGCAAATTGACGATACCAATAGTCGTCATAGAAAGAGAAAGGACAAAAGCCGCCCATGTTTGAATAACCCAAGCGTTACTATCTTTTTGGGAACTAAATTGTTGCATATCCCTACCCATTGAGGAACCATATTTAAATATAATGGTATTACTTACTACCTTGAGGCAGAATCAGTAATGGTACGAGTTTTACAACTGAACTAAGCTAATGGCATAAAATTAGCAACATCTGAATTTCGATGCCCTATGTGAATACGTTACAGCCAGCAATTTTCACATTAATGGACTATATCACTCCCCAATATAATGCCGCAATTGTGGTACATACATCTAAAAATGGCTATTAGTAAGGACTATTGTACCTACTACAGAGGTTAAGGTGAAAAATGATTTTTGAAAAGTAGAAACGTTCGCTGCCATCTGTTTACATACGTATTCGATATTAACAGCAAGTGTATCTAACATTGGTTCAATATCAAGTTTTTTCATTCAGACTCCTGAAGAGTCTGCACCTTGCCATCAGGACTATATACAGCCCGAATTCTGACAGCTTGCCCATTTTTATTAGGAGAAACAAAACGTTCACCAATAAGAGGCATTCCCGTGCGATCAACGTAATCTCGTGCCGCCTTTCCTAAAGGTAAGATTCGTTCAATTGAGCCGTCAATACCGATAACTAAACTATACTCAATTGTTTGCTTTAATTGAGTAGGTGGCTGCCAATGTTTTTTCAAGTAATCTTTAGCTTCACCTAATTGGCTATGGTCTACCAATGAGCGATTGGTGGGAGCAGTGGCTATAGTGGTTTTGTGATTTTGTCGCAATCTAGCCACTAATGCATCAGTACTGGAACTAGGAGTTGCTATGGAGGAGCTTTGGAAATTGGCTAGTTGATTACGTCCACCGCCACCACTTAAATTAGGTAAGGCAGAAACAGGTGGAGAAACTGCTGAAAAATCAGGGGATGTACTGAGTGCAGGAGAAAGAGTGCTCAAGGGCGACTGAGTCTGAGGTAAAGGAATTTCACCTTGAGCGATCGCTTTAGTACCATTCTTTTTGGTATTCGATTGAATGTTAACTGGCGGATTTGGTAGTTTGGGGAGTGCAGCTGTACTTGATGGAATGGAAAGGTTTGGAACTGTCGTTTCGGGTGTTTTGGGTATAGTTAATGTCTTACCTGTCAATGGAACCGACGTAGGATTGGTGAGATTGGAGGGTGTTTGAGATGTTGGGGGGTAAGTGAAATTGGAAGGTGTTTGAGATATTGGCGGAAAAGATTTGGCAGATGTTGGGGATTTTGTAAGCAGAGTAGTACCAGGAGATGTGAGGGAGCTGGGTGCTACTGCGGTAGAACCTAGCAATGGAACGTTGGTGCCTAGAGGTGGCTTTGGCTGTGATGAAAGAAAAGTGTCTGGAGGGGTGAGTGCGGGTAAAGGTGTTGAAAGGTTAGGTGAAGCAGAAGGATTTAAGGCGATATTCTGTTGTACGGGAGTTAGTTTTTTAGCTGTTTTCTGCTGTTGAGTGTGGTTAGCATATTGCAAAGTCATGGGTAGGAAAGCAACACCTATGACTAAAACTGCTGCAACAGGTGTCCAAGCAGGTAATGCTGTACTTGTGGGGTTATTCAGAGTTGGCAAAGCGACAACATCATTGGAGTAATCGTCTAAGGCAGTTGCCAAATCAAAAAGTTGCAGTAGCCCCAGAGGAATGACAGATCCAGATGCTGAGGAAGCTAAGTTTCCCAGAAACAGATTATGAATCATACGACCGCTTGGTTGCAGGCGTATATCGGAACCTTGTATCTGGGTATTAAAAGATTTTAATGTATTGATTTGTTGAAGCGAAGAAGTGTGAATATCTTTCGCTTCATTGTCATCAGATATGTTGCTATCCAGGGGTTCTAAAGTTGCCCAGAATTTTTCAGGTGGTTTTTCGATGAAGTCTTGAACGTAGTTTGTGACTGCTACACACAAAGATTCAAGTTGATCGCGATCGCCTTGAATTGAGATCCTCCGTTCTTCTGGCAGTTGCGGATCGTCAAAGTGAAGCTCAAAGCGGAGTTGCTTCAAGACTGATTTTCCCATCCAACGGGACAAAGCAGAGCTTTGCGCCAGGATTTCTAGCGTACAAGTGGGTGGTGTATACCGACGAATTACATAATTTGATACAGGCATGGCAGGAACTGCAAGCAGGGCTATTAAGGATTTTGGATTGTTGGAATCTAAAATCTAAAATTTGGTTGAACGGTCTATGAGTGCTAGCCAAAGACGGCGATGTCCACCAGGACTACTATAGAAAAGTAAATCAATTAGCAATTTCAATGCTAGGCGGGTCAGTTCATTTGTGGATATTGTGGCATCCTCTTCCATCCGCTCTTGGTATGTATTACAGAAAGCATCAACGTAATCTCCAATTATGGCAGCCTGGTGAGGTTCACGATTATTTTCTGTCATTTGTTCTAACACACCAACAGCACGACGAATCGATTCTTGATGCTCTTTTGCTAAGTAACAAGCGATCAGTACAAGCGATCGCGCTTCTTCTACATCTAACTTTTTCCTTCCTCCTTGACCTTTACGTATTGGATTTGACTGACGCAACCGCCAAAGAGCCACTCGATCTGGCACCCTTGACTCTAAATCCAGGTGAATTGCCGCTTGAAGCATTGCCTCAGAGCCAATGCTGGTGAATGTTTCTAGCGCCAACAGCACCAAGTCCAACTGGGTTTTGATATTGTCCCACTGAACGGAATTTGGGGTTGGAATTTTGATTAAATCCTCCCATTTGGAAGTTGGAGGAGTGGGTGAATTGGCGGCAGAGTGCATAACTTTTAGCATAGGGGATCCGGCTAGTAGGACTGTTGCTGTTACCCATTTTGAAACCAGACTCTTAAGAGTTTTGATTGGTTTCCAATGACTAAAGGGCTGAAAGCTAGCTTTTATCGCCGCTTACGCACTTTATTCGTGTAATGAACAGCGTCGCTGCTTTGTTTTACTCTATGATGAAAACCTGTGAATGAAAAAGGTATGAGCTTAATTAATTACTTCTGGTCGGCTCACTGCATAACAGAATGTTTGAGAAATACTTTTAATATTGTAAGCATTCAATAGGGGCGAGTTTAACAAACCCGCCCCTTAAGGTGATTGCAGCAATCACAGGCTGTCACGAATGGTTCTGTACTTTTGACGTCAAAATGCTTATACCAATTTATTTGATATGAGCAATGGTAACACCAGTACCGCCATCAGCGGGTTCTGCTGCTTCGTAGCGGTTGACTTGAGGATGCTGCTGCAAAAACGCGTGAATACCTTGCCGCAACTTACCAGTACCATGTCCGTGAATAATCCAGATTGGTCCTGTCGCTTCCGAGATTGCTTTATCTAAAACTAATTCTGCATCAGCTACCCTGCGACCCCGTAAATCAACTGTATTTTTAGATGTCCGAATTGCTGGGCTTGACTGTGGAGTTGGTATCGTTTTAGATTCTGCTCTACTCCTTTGCTCATCTGTCGCTCTGCTTTTTTGCTCTTTAACGAATTCTGGTTTTCGACCATCTAGGGATTCCACATCGTTCAGTTTCACTGTCATTTTCATCAAGCCAAAGCGGACAGTTATCTCCCCATCATCATTGGAAGCTGTTAAGACTTCCGCCGTTTGTCCTAATTTGGGAATACTGACGCGATCGCCTACTTTGGGAACAAACCCGATTTTTGGTTTTGGTGGCGCTTGGGGGATAAACTGCTCAGAAATTTGATTCAACGCATTGGTCGCTTGCTGGGCATTTTGAGCGGTAGGTGTACCTTGTTGCAAGCGACGAATCACCGAGGCAACTTCTCCTTTTGCTTGAGCTATAACCTGCTGCACTGCTACCTCTTGTGAAGCCCGTAAAGCACTTTCTCTTTCTTGTAATGATGTGGCTTTTTCGGACACTTCTTTGTAGAATTTTTCAGCTTGCTGCAATAGTTCTTGTGCTTTTGCTGCTTTGGTTTCTTGGCGTCGGCGTTGCTCTTCTAAGCCAGCAATAACCTGATTGACTTCGTCTGTTGCTCCTCCTACATGGGTTTTTGCCTGCTCCACCACTTCTCGTTTCAGCCCCAAACGACGAGCAATTGTCAAAGCGTTGGAACGTCCGGGAATTCCCCAAAGTAAGCGATACGTTGGCGAAAGAGTACTTTCATTAAATTCCACAGAAGCATTCTCAAACCTTTGGTCATCATATTTTAGAGCTTTTAGTTCTCCAAAATGAGTTGTGGCAATAGTAAGTTGTGCATGTTCGCTCAGGTATTTTAACAGCGCGATCGCCAAAGCACTGCCCTCAACTGGATCTGTTCCTGCGCCTACTTCATCAAGTAAGACTAGGGAGTGGGGGGTTCTCCCTGTTGAGCCCAGCAGTGTTGAGTCGTCAGGAATAAGGAGTGAGGATTCACTATCTTCTCCCACAGATCCCCCTGATTGCCCGATTGCCGGAAGATCCCTCTCCCCGTCTCTATCCAGGGCATTTAAAATTCGACTGATACGACGAATGTGTCCGGAGAATGTAGATAAACTTTGTTGAAGTGATTGCTCGTCGCCAATATCTGCTAATACAAAGTCAAACCACGGTATTTCTACTGGTTCACGAGCAGGAACAAATAAACCCACCTTTGCCATCAATGCTGCCAACCCTAAAGTCTTGAGAGTTACGGTTTTTCCCCCAGTATTAGGTCCAGTAATTGTGACTACTCGAATATGCGGCTGAATCAGTAAATCTACTGGAATTACTCTTGTTCCTTGTTCGTGCTGACACTGCCAGACTAAAAGTGGGTGATGCAATTGTCGTAAAGTAATGCTTTCATTTTTCTCCCAGTCAATAAATCGCGGGGGATTGGCTTTGAGCCACAAACTATAACGTGCTTTGGCAGTTGCCAGATCCAAAGTAGTCGCAATTGCCAATAACCTTTCTAAATCGGATTTTACGGCTGCCACTTGCTGTGTTAGCAGGCGGCGAATTGCTTCTTCTTCTACTTGCTCTCTTCTGACTAACTGTCGCAGTTGATTTCCTAGTGGGACTATAGCATTAGGTTCTATATAAAGTGTTGCACCACTGGTGGAGGTATCGTGGACGATGCCGGGAATAGCGTCTTTTTGAGGTGCTTTTACAGGAAGAACGTAGCGATCACTTCGTTGGGTAATCAACTGTTCTTGAACTGCACCAGCTTGTCGTTGTAGAATTCCTTGAAGTTTGCGGGTAATTTGATATCGCAATTGCCCCAAAGATTCACGTATCCCTGATAATGTTGGACTAGCGCGATCGCTCACCTGTCCCCGCTCATCAATACACCGGTGAATTTCCTGCTCTAACTCCGGATAAGTTCGGAGATCAGCAATTAACTGATTTAAAATTAGTAAATCGGGTTGGTTATCTATAATCCGACGTAAATTTCTTGTCCCAGCAAGAGTCGTTGCGATCGCCAACAGTTCATCTCCTGCCAAAACTCCTTGAAGTTCTGCCCGTTCGAGAGAATCGCCAATATCTTGAATTCCCTCAAACGACAGTCCTGTATTCAGGCGTGTTTCCAGTTGGTAAACTTCCTTAGTTTGTGCTAACAATTGCTCGCTTTCCCTTTGAGAATTAGGGATGGGCAGATGACATGCGGCGATTAACCCCAGCTTTGTTGCTGCAAAGGTAGACAGGTGCTGGCAGAGACGATGCCATTCTAGTAGTTCTAGAGTTTCAGATTGGATCAAGGCTTCAATATCTAATCTTTAACATTTCATCTATAC
>JAQYWN010000402.1 GCA_029379265.1 Rhizonema sp. NSF051 | reverse complement strand
AAAGATTACTATTTGTGATGTAAAAAAAGTAGGAAAAGTAGGATGGACTCGTTAATTAGCATGATTGTAATTAGCGATCGCCTAATTCTTTGATATAAACGTATACGTTGGTTGCTAACCTTAACATTAATTCGGCTGCAATCTAAGTACATCCAATTTGATGCGGAAGTAAAATTCAACTAGTTGGCGATCGCCTTGAAGCCGCGATGCATAATTTGAAAACGCCAATAAAATTTATATATATGCAACGAAATGTAAATTGGTGGTAAACGCTCTTCGGTTCTGCCTTATGCCTTGCCTTTACGACAATTTTTCATGCCTACATACTTAGGCTCATTTCAACTCTCATAGTTATGATATTACTTAAGTCATGATTAAACTAGTGACTTTTATCACTAGTGTGTAGCCGGAGAAATTTTTATGCTGATAGTGTAAGACATCTACCAAATTATACCGTCTACATTCATAAGATTTTGTAAGTACTAGCAGAAAAAAACTTTTTACTCAAAATTTGTAGAGTTAGTTATGAAATTAATACCATTGACAAATCTTTTGGTTGCGGGTGTTGTCACGCTCGGCGCAACTGCAAGTATCAGTCAGCCCAGTCAAGCTCAAAGTGGGCGAGGATTTTATTGTGACACCTCCAGGAACAATCCCGTGACAGTTTACCAAAATCACAGAGGTGGCACTGAGCCTTGGATTCGCTGGACTTCCAATTACTTCAGAAATGCCGGCTACGATCCTCTGACGCGTTGTCAAGATGTGAGCGAACGCTTGGAAAACTACCGCCGCAACAGGCAGCTGCGGTTTGTGACTACTGGCTACATGAACAGACAAAAAGTCATTTGCACCGCTAGCGAATTCAATGGACGGTGTGAAGGATTGATATTGACTCTCAAACCCAATGAAGATCCTGCTCGGGCGATATCTAATCTCTTTGCTTGGCGCTCTGCAGGTGCACCCTACGCAAGTGGAAGAGATAGAACACCTTATATTGATGTCAGAGAACATTTAGGAATTGGCAGAGAATAAGAGGTTTTGTTTCGTAATAATAAAGTTGCACCCGTTCTGTATTAAACACAACAAGTCGAGGTGCTTCCCTGGTTTATACCATTTCACGAAAATCTTGATACAAATAACGGGTTTCTAATTCTTTCCCCCTGCTAAGAGCTCCCTGCTAAGACTGCTTACCTATTTGTATCAACCTTAAAGTGAAACGGTATCAGTGAGTGCAATAAAACAGGAGCGACATTGGGTGGGATAGTATTACAGTAATTCCTCAATCTTCAGTGCAGTTAGTTCCTCTATATTGCTGATAACAATAGATGCTCCTGTAGCTAGCAGCGTTTGTGCATAAGCATGACGACGTGCAGGTGTTTCCAGTACATGAGGAGGTAAAACCCCTACACCAATCCAAGTTCGACGGGGTTGTGCCAACCGTGCTTTCTCCACTGTGTACATATCAGCTACTGTATCTCCTGCATATACTATTATCGTTGATTTGTCAATACTATCATCTTGTTCCGATGCGCTTCCCGTCGTCTGGAGAGAATCCAGCAAGCGAACCGTAGCTAAAAGTCCTGTAGGATCGGGTTTACTGGGTGCATCCTCCATGGCAACCAACACTGGGGATTTTAAACCAAGGCGTTTCTCCAGAACATAAGTGGCTGAACCACGAGTCGCACCACTAAAAAATCCCCAAGAAATCCCAGCTAAAGTCAGTTGTTCTAAGTAGTTAGGCTGCAACAATAACGGCTCATTGCAGATATATCCCGTCCAATTGTCAGGATCTGGTCCTCGGTAACGTGATTGAAAAAAGGTAACAATGGTGTTGTAGTCAAGTTGCAATTGTTCCCGCGACTGCCCCTGAGTTTCAAAATAGCGGTAAATTAATTCTTGGGATGCCTCCCAATCATTATTCCAAATACCTTCAGATTTAAGCTGGTCGATATCAAGTTGTGTGGGACGATACGCCCCTACGGTAAAATACTCTACGCTATCCGCGATCGCTCGTCGATAGGAACCGCTCACATCGCGCACAACGCCATCAATATCGAAAATAACGATCACTTTCATAATTATTGCTTGGTTGTTAATTACTCTCCATCATCTCTCCACGCCTGTACGGGCAGGTTTTACTAGATAACTTACCAGATCCAAAATTAATCGGTCAAGGAAAGCTCCTACTCTTGTACGGGCAGGTTTTACCAGATAACTTACCACATCCAAAATTAATCAGTAAAGGAAAGCTCCTACTCTTGTTGGTTCAAGACAACTTCCCACTCCTCATCATTTGCGTTAAAATAAGCGATCGCAAATATAGTAAGAATAGTCCTGTTATTTTTGGAGGTGCGATTGTCCAAATTTCTTTTGAAGATACTCTGGTTAGACGAAAACGTTGCCTTGGCTGTCGATCAAGTGGTTGGCAAAGGTACAAGTCCTTTGACTAAGTACTTTTTCTGGCCAAGGAATGATGCTTGGGAGGAATTAAAGAAGGAGTTAGAGTTAAAACACTGGATTACAGAATTGGATCGGGTAGGATTGCTCAATCAAGCCACAGAAGTGATTAACTACTGGCAAGAAGAAGGCAGAAACCGTCCGATGGCAGAAGCCCAGTTGAAATTTCCCGAAGTTACCTTCACAGGTAGCGCTTGAAGTTGCTCTCATTAATTCTCTTGTTGTTTTACAGGCTGCCAGAGTTTGATCGTCTTATCCCTGCTGCCACTAGCAATCAGTTGGGCATCAGGGCTAATAGCAACGGCAGACACTGAGTCTACATGCCCAGAAAGAGTCACAATCTCTTTTTTTGTGTGAACCCTCCAAAGTTTGACAGTTTTGTCCCAACTTCCACTCAGAAGCATTTCTCCATCGGTACTGAAAGCTAATGCTACCACCGACCAGGAATGACCAGGAAGTGTGTCAATTATCTTACCAGTGTTGACCTGCCACAGTTTAATAGTGTTATCTTCACTTCCCGTCGCCAGAATTTTTCCGTCAGGACTGAAGGCCACTGTCAAAACCGCCCATGCATGACCTGAAAGGGTGCCTAACAAGGTATATTGCGGGCGGTTTTTCAATTCCTTTTCCAGAAGAATTGGTTGAAATGACTCGGAGAGTTGTTTTGATACATTCACTGGCGGTAAGCTAGTATCAATTGATATATTCCATAAACGAATAGTTCTGTCAAGACTAGCACTCGCTAAAAGCTCACCTTGGGGACTAAATGCCACTGCGCTCACCTGTAATTGATGTCCAGTCAAAGTACAAATTTCTGTGCCAGTATTGACATTCCAGATTTTGATTGTCTTATCCCAGCTACCGCTTGCTAAGATTGGAACATACTCCTCTTGTGAAGGAGAGATGAAGCTAAAAGCAACTGATTTAACTGCGTGAGTATGTCCGCATAAAGTGAATATTTCCTGATACGTGTCAAGGTTCCATAACTTAATCGTTTTATCATCACTTGCCGTTGCCAGCACTTTTCCATCAGGACTAAAGGCAAGCGATCGCACAGCCTGGGAATGTCCCACAAAGGTGTGAATAACTTTTTGTGTTTTTAAATCCCACAATCTAATTTTTTTATCATCATGGCAGCTGGCTAGAGTCTGATGATTAGGGCTAATGGCAATTGAATTAACACTACTCAATGCATAACAATGTTGAGTCAGGGTATATGTGGTAGAAGAAAGTGGCAAATTGGGAATGCGGAGTGAGGAAGGAATACCCATCGCTTGCATCACTTCATCTGCTGATTGAAACCGTTGTGTGATGTCACTTTGTACAAGTTTGTCAAGAATTTTACCTAACCTGTCGCTGATTTTAGTCGTTAGATACTGTCGCCAAACACAGCAGTTGTTGATATCAAATAAATCAAAGGGAGAAATCAGACTAAGTAAGTAAAGACATGTCATACCCAAGCTATAAAGGTCACTTGCAAATACGGGTTTTCCCTTAACTTGTTCTGGAGAGGCATATTCTGGACTACCAATCCCAGGTTCTGTCGTCATGAAGTCAATTGCTGTCCCAAATTGAGCAGTACTGAAGTCAATTAAAACCATCTCCCCTTCACTTGTGCTTGAGGAAGATCTACATATGATATTTTGAGGTTTAATATCGCGGTGAATGATGTTGCGATCGTGAATAAACTTGACAACGGGTAACAACTTTTCCAATAATTGCCAAATTTGAATTTCACTGAAGGCTCCTACCTCCGCCACTAAGGTAGCTAAGTTAGTACCCTCAATAAACTCCTGCACTAAGTAAAAATAGTGTTCCTGCTGAAAATGTGCTAATAAAGTAGGAATTTGTGGATGCTTGCCTAATTGCTCTAGCTGCTGTACTTTTTGCTCAAAAACTTCAAGTGTCTGATTCTGCCAAGAGAATTGCTGAACAATACAAGGAACTGGGGGAAATTGACTTTCATCAACAGCAAAAAAGGTTTTGCCAAATCCCCCTTGACCAATCTGCTTAAGTAAACGATAACGTTCTTGTACTAGCAAAATTTGTGACCACTTCTTGAATTATTGACATCATGATTTGTCTACATCCTTCAAGGAAAAATCAACTAATATAGGCTGATTTCCATTAAGCGGCGTTGGTTGTGGTTGAGCAACTGGTTGTGGTGGTGCGGGTGGTGTCGTCTCCCCTGACTTAGCAGTTTGATTCCACAAAATCATTGACAGTAGTCCATCCACCAAGCCTTTAGTACTGCCATCATTTCCACCAACGAGAACATCTGGGATCAGGCGGACATTGCGATCGCCGATAATTTGCATTAGTTGCATTGCCGAATAACCTTGCGCTCCCAAAGCTTCTACACCAGCACCATAAGCTTCCGCTTTCGCGTTACCTGTAGCGCGGATAGCTTCTGCTTCCGCATAACCTTTCAGGCGTTGAGATTCAGCTTCACCCGTAGCTTTTAACCGGATAGATTCGGCTTCCGCAGTTGCTTTTAAGCGAATCGTCTCCGCTTCACCTGTCATTGCCTTAATTTTGGCATTTGCTTTGAGTTCGGCGATTTGCACACCTTGCTCTGATTTCACCATTTCTTGCTGGATGTCAGCTTTAGCTTGAAGTTCGGCTATCTTCACACCCTGTTCCGACTTCACCATTTCTTGCTGGATATCAGCCAAAGCCGTCTCTCTTACAAGTTGCTGCCGTTGCGTTTGTGCGAGTTGCTGGACTTCAAAAGTTTTGCGTTGTTCTTCCGCAATTTTCCGATCTGTCTGAGTTTGCATGAGTGTTGCTGGCGGCTGAATATCACCAATGAGAGTGTCAATCGCTTGCACATCATAAGCCCGCAACGCTGTTTTAATAAACTCAGCGGCTTCAGCTTGGCGTTCGCTCCGAGCACAGAGAAAGTCCAGTACAGTATAGTCTTGAGCCGAGTTGCGGAAATAGTTGCCGATAGTCGGTTCTAACACGTGATCTACTAAATTTTGCATTGAACCCACGCGAGAAATCACCTTGGGAGCATCCAAAGCACCGACGTGGATAATCTGCGCGACTTCCAAATCAAAAGCAAATCCGTCTCTAGAACGTACTGTCAAGGAAGCTAGCTTAGCATCATAGCTGTGGCGTTCGGTACGCCCCGACCAGTTTAAAACAATGTTGGTCGTTGGCACCAGTTCAATTTTCATGACGCGGGTATTGACGGGGTGTTTACCTGGATACAGTGGTTCCACCCATACGCCTTTATGTCCCGAATTCACCAAATTACCGTGAGTAAAGGCTGCGCCACTGATATCTTCATGTGCCTTGCCCACAAAAGAAATCACGACACCCACATACCCAATGGGAATTTCTGTCATGGCAACTTGTTCAATCTGGACAAACCAAGGATTGAGGTTCCAAGATCCAGAAAGAAGAATTTGCTCTTGTAAACCGCGTCGCCCACCGCCATCCAGAAATCTCTGCCCGTTCTGGAAATTGTCGTGTGCTGCGATCGCAGGGCCGGCGATTTCACCTGCTGGAATTGGCATCCCATCCAAAGTTGTGGTGATACCAACTTTGTCAGACATAACGCTGTACACCCGCAACTGTTCAGGACTCATGTCGTGGGCGCTGGCATTTCCTGCTGTAATCACTTTAAATAAGGCAGTATTGATGCGATAGGTACCAGCAGTTAAGAAACCCATTTGCCGACCCTTTTCTCCACCTTGAGTGAGGAATTTTCGGGCATCTTGAAAGTTGTCACAATCTACGATCTTACCCAGGATGCGTTCTGGGGGATTGGATGCACCATCTGCAGCGACAATCAGGGCAATTTCACCTTGGGGAACAACGATGACAGATTCTTTACGCACTGAGTACTGCCAAAGCCAATGCCCCCAGTGCCAACCTGGGGCAAGAGTATCAGCCTGCAAACCGGCTTCCCCATTAATAGCAATGAGCCGTCCCGGTGGGAGTCCGCGTTTGGAAAGAGTGAATTTCTTCACCACAATGCCGACTTCACGTTCGCCTATCACCACCAGTCCACCAAAGAACAAGGGGACACATATGACTAAACCGCTAACAATAACGATGGGGATGATTGTCAACGCAGATGCTGGTAATATTTGACTTTGAGTGGTGTTAGTATCAGTTTGGGCAAAAAGTGGTTGCGTTTCGCCCAGTTGAGTTGATGCTGTTTTTGTGGAAGTCGCACTGGCAGAATGAATACCACCAGCCAAAGCTAAAGTTGCGACGAAAGATGCTGCTAAACGAAGTATCTTATTTGACTTATGCGGACGATTGGAATTTTGCGTTTCCATAATTTTGCCTCTCTGGGCAATTATTATCTAAAGTATAACTCCACTAATAGTTCCCAAGATTTCTGAAACTTTTCGTTGTTTTTTAGAAGAAATAGCACGAAGCAGAAAAGTGCGATCAAGACACGCTGAGACAACCCACGCTCCTGCGTTCTCACTCTTCAGAAACCAAAGCCAGTAGGGGCAGGTTTGGAAACCTGCCCCTACTCTGTACGAAAAGTCAAGTTATTACGTTGTTTTATGAGTATTGTTAGAGAGTTTTGAGAATTTTGGTGAATTGATATTTCTCTTTACAACTTGGGAATTATAAACTCGTACAAAAATTGTAGGGGCAGGTTTGGAAACTTGCCCCTACGGTGCCGGAATGGTTGTCGGGGTGGGTTTCTACGATACATTGATGTGTGCCGAAATGGTTGTCGGGGTGGGTTTCTACGATACATTGATGAACCGAGCGATTGATCGTTAAACCCGCCCCTACGGTGCCGGAATGGTTGTCGGGGTGGGTTCCTACGATACATTGATGTGTGCCGAAATGGTTGTC
>JAQYWN010000401.1 GCA_029379265.1 Rhizonema sp. NSF051 | reverse complement strand
CATAAGCTTTTCCGGGTGCGATTTTCGCAATAAAACCTTGGTGCAAGATCTGAGTTGAGTCGAAGTCCACAGGACGCATATCTAAGAACGAGTAGCCACTGCTAACTCCATCGGGCAGTTTATTGTGTTTAGTTGTAACTTTATCAAAGCGCAAAGCTCGCCGGACAGAGTACTCTGTCCGGCAGACTTTGCACCAAGCATAAATAGCAAAGTACGAATGAGGTATGGGTGCAACGTATGTAGCAGGCATCATGTATGTTAAGATTTCCGTTGCAGTCGCGTATTCTCCTACTTCATCACGTTCGTACTCGTCAATAATGGTTTCAAAGCGATCTTGAATGCAGGCAGTTTTTAACCAATCGGGGACAGTCTCTGCCCAAGATGTTTGATGAAAAACTAATGGTCCCATCAAGTATTGCAAGTGATTCGTGCGGAACTCTGCCAATTCTAATAATAATGCCAAGAGTTCCCTATTCATCCCCATTGCAGCTAGAAGCTTCAATGTTTTTTGCGTACCAGCTTGAAGTTTATTCTCTGTTGTACTACTGCTAACTTGTGACAATAGGTTTGGTGGCAACAAGCTCAATTGAATATTATTGGTGTCAACTTTTTGATGATTCATAGTTTGAGATTGGGCTGAGTTTCTTTTAAACTCAGCCGTCAGGCAATCATCTCTTTCAGTTATTAAAGAGGAAAAGTCTGCTCATTTCTTTTTGGAACAATGTTTGAATCTGACGTGTCTACCGACTTCAATATCTGCTATTTCACTTACATCATAACCCTGTTTATGAGCTTCTAGGATTTGTTTATTAAGTGGACGATATTCCACGCGCACCGCTCGAAACTCTTCAGGAAATCTCGGATTCTCTGGTTCAAGTTTTAATACAACTTTGGGCGGATTGTTTTGGAAAGTAATCTCTCTTTCCAATCCAGGGTTGCAGTTTTGGAGGACACCAGTTTGGTTCAGAAACAACAAGTATGTTTTGAGAGATTCAAGCTGCTTCTGTTTGCGATTGATGACTGTTGTGTGTAAAAGAGTAATTGCTTCAAGGCGGCTTTGCCATACTTCTACGTCCAGTTTGAGTTGATCAGCTACATAGGCGATCGCATCAATTTTGCGCTCTTGTGCCCCTTGCACCTCGAATAGTTGTTGGATGACTTGTTCGACATCGCCTTCATTTGAATCTAACTGCTCTAACTCTTCCCAGAGTTGGGCGGCTTCTATCGAAATTTCTTTGAGGGTAAAAGAATTGATGTTTTGTTCGATATTCATGGTTATATTCTTCCTATTCAGAGATTTAGTTGCCTGCCCTATCACGGGCAAGCATTTATTTAGTAGTTGCTGTATGCCATATGCAAGTAGTCAGAACGTTCAGATGCTTCACTCGCAAGTAGTTCTAATTCCAAAGCATCAGCAAGGTTCTGCGAAACTCGCCGGACAGAATCTTCTGTCCGGCAGATTTCGCGCTCTACAGTGTGAGCATTTGGATTGCGTTTTCGGATTTTATTTATTTTGGTTGAGGAGCTAGGATGTGAAGACATTTGTTTTGTAGTTTACGATTGATGTTTCTTCAACAAGCGCATAGCGCGATTACTCATAAGCTAGGTCGATACTCTATTCAGTGATACGAATTCACCTGTCAAGCTCAGCACTTGTCATCTTGCCAAAGGTTTGGAGAGCGATGTCTACGACAAGACAAAGCGTCTACGCATCTTTATCTATAAGCCTGAAGACATGCCAATGTATTGGAAAAAACAACAGGCTTGGCAGTTGGAGCAAGAGCACTCATCTCCTGTATGTGGCGTTGACACGTAGTAAGTCAGAACTTTTCATTGTCGGAGACCCTGAGTGGTATTCTCAAAAGACTTCCACTGAGAAAAAACAAACCCTACAGTAGTAGGGTTCGGAGTGGAGTGTCGAGTGGACTAGTCTCGCGGCGGCGTAATCTGAACGATTCGGAACCGGAGTTCGCCCTCGTCGGAATGCCAGCTGATCGTCGTCGTCTGCTCCCCAGCGATGGGCGCAGATGTGATCTGGAAGCTGCCAGATTCTACCCACGCGCCGTCGGCGTCCACCGCGTCGGGGATGACCTGCCGGAATGCAGGACTGTCCGGACATCTCCCTTCCAGTACGTTGTACCGAATCCGCCATTCAATTGAGTGGAGTACGGATGCTGAGAGAGATTGAGTTGCGCCGTCGTAGAAAATTGCCATGGTCTTGCCCTTTAGGTAGGTTGTCACAAAAAACGGCTGTAAAGCCGCAAAGTCGCGAAGTCTGTCGGGCGGAAGATTCCGTCCGACGAGCTTCGCTGCCGGGTGGAATCTTCCATCCGGCGAGCTTTGCGAATTAATTTGCAAAGTGCTCACTACCTAGCTGGAACTTCCTTTAATTGCACAGCTCGCTGCTTCCTCTGTCCCCCCCAGCAGTTGTATCGGTAATCGTAGGCGAGGAATGAACGCTTACGATTTTGCACATTCGTGTGCAGAGCCACACGAATGTGCAAAGCCTATTTGAGCATTATTCAAAAACGCCCCTCAATCGGAAAATTTGTCTCCTTTACTGAAGTCAATCAGTTATTCTTTTGTACACGTCTGGGCGCTCCCACGGGTTAGTTTCTACAAGCTGCAACGATTGCACAGTGATTGGATAAATCCGCAACTGCCATGTTGAATCACCATCCACACTGGTGATGTTAATCAACTTCAATAACTCAACAGGTGTCATAGCCGGATTTTCTCGAATGCAGTCTATTAAGGTTCCTGCGTAAAGAAGGGAAACCCAAGGGTGTCAATAGCCAGATGCCTTTTAATACCGTTGGTGGCTTTGTAGAAACAAAAACATGCACGACTCCACACTGGCAAAAGCAGGTATTTTTCACCGCTTGGGAGTCAATGATGATCAACTTTGTCCAGTGCGGTTTTTTTTAACTTGTTCACGCACTTTCCCATGTAATACACTCATCAGTTCCTCAAATACCCCAGCGCCTCGCCACTGAATGCAAGTGCCAATAGACGGTGGAATAAGGGGGGAGGTCCTTGGGTAAGTCTTGCCAATTGCACCCATTTTTCAGTTGATAGAGAATTCCATTGAATATCTCTCGCTTTGTCCAGTTGGTCGGTCGAGTCTGCTTCAAAGTCTGTAAGATCTCAAGCAATAAGGGTTCAAAAATTTCCCGTTCTGCAGAGCGTGAGGTTGCTGGAATACGCCATTAGCATTGGATTGTAGATGCTCAGAAGTACCTTAATTCAAAACCTCATGAGATGTCAAATGGGTTCTATAAGCGACCTAACCCGGTATTTTCAATAAAATGTATGTCGGTGGGAGGTACTAAAAAGCTGTCCCCCGCCTGAATTGGTACTGTTTTACCATCACAGTGAGCGAGTCCTTCCCCTTTCAGGATGAAAAACATTTCCACCGCCGACTGATGCCGATTCGGGGGTTGCTTCCCGCCCACGTCAAAAATTTCTACACAAACTATCGGGGAGACGTCAGCACTTGCCCTATCGAACACGATCGCTAATCGATTCGTGGCATCGGGACTGATACGATATACCTGGTAGTCTTTGGGAGATTTAATTACAGGAATCATACATTGAGTTGCCTTTAGTCGGAGCATCTACCTCTACCAGTGTATGGGTTGGGACTATGGCGTGGTTTATGTGATGGTCATGTGATTTTGGGGATTATTTTTGAGTGCGATGCCCGCAGGCTTCCGCTGCCATCCGTATCGCCACGACCTCAATCAGCAATCTGGCAACCTTGGCGGTCGGAGTGGGGTAGTCGGGCAGTCGGATAGTCGGTTCCGATAGCATAACTTAAGTGTCAAGCTAAGTGCCTCACGATTTAGCTGACTGGTACAATGAAAATGGTGTACAAAAATTATGAATGTTTTTGACCTTACCAGTTTTCACTGGTGGGGTCAAAGATTTTAACACGCTGATTTCACCCGTGTCACGCGCATGTGATTCGCGGTGCGTCGGTCGGAGTGGGGCAGTCGAGCCGTCGGTCAGTGGTGGGGAAATGCTTTAAAGCAAATCTCTCATTCTCAATAAGCTGTGGCGACCGCATACTTCAAATTATGATTACTACGTTGATTATTGAGAATAGTTTAAGAAGGCAGAAGTACGTACCCCTTCGGGGAAGCAAGCTACGCGAAGTGTCTCTGTAGGAGAAGGCAGAGGGCAGCTATGTATCCCTATAAATAAATTCAAGGGATTTAGCTTGGATGTAGTATTCCGAAGCGCTGCGCGTCTCGAAATACATATTATCTTTGTTTTTCATAAATGAATTTAGGGGCTTCAAAAGAAAGTAGTATCGGGCAGAGCATTAAATTTCAAACCTTCAGCATAGCTGCCATCTGCTCTCTGCCTTTCTTCGGTTAACAAGTACTTAGAAAAAGGCTTACAACATCATTTTTGACACATGTCAACAGACGAGAGATAGTTGTTCGTGATCAAACAGCCCCTATAAAATATACAGGTTTAAGTAATTCTTCTTAAAAGCATTTACCACAGCCATTATGTCAAAACATTCTTTTCATCGAAAAGTCTCAGCGCTTGCCTGCGCCATTGCAACTGCAATTGTCGGCATTGATTTTAGTCTGGGTGTCAAGCCTGCTCATGCTGATACGGATTGTCGCAAAGTTGTGACAGGCACGTACCTCACCACCAACTCTGGTGACTTCGGTTCGTTTCGTAGTCTTATAACGTTTACACAAGATGGTAACTTTTTTGCCACTGCTTCAAACCAAAGTGGTGTTCCCTCTATTCAACCCTATGGCAACACACAGGGTAGTTGGAAGTGTACCTCTGACAGAGAGATTACCGCCACGACACTCGACTTCAATTACCCAACAGCGACATTACCCGGTGCAATTAGCAAAAGCGATTTTCGTGCGACATTTGATCCGAAAAATGGAACAGTGCAAGCAACGGCAACACTGAGGTCGTTCTCACTCGACGCAAATCCACTCAATGATGATGCCCCAGTAGTGGGGACGTTCACTTTCACGGGGCAACGTGTAAAACCTGGACAATAACCGACAGGACTTAGAGTGATCCATAAAAATAAATGCCCAGCAGTTCATTCTAGATCGCTCGCGTCGTAGTCGCGAAGTCTCGGGGAGAAGTCTGCGGGAGGGAAGCTTCCCTCCCGCGAGCTTCTCGAGAGAGTACTCTCTCCCAAAGTCTGCCGTTCAGAGTATCCCCCCGGCGAGCTTTGCCGGAGCTTCGCGCGAAGTCTGCCGGGATCAGCAACCCCCGGCAGACTTTGCCTCAAAGAGTAACTTTGGGTACAACTCTAGTTGATCTCGGTTCTGCATTTCCTCAACGTCTCCGTCCCTAAGTAGGTAAAAGAGTGGTCAATAAGTATTTAGAAGAAGGTGTACAACATCATTTTTGACACATGTCAACAGACGTGAGATAGTTGTTGTTCATTTTGAATCACTATACACTCTAGTGGTATAAGTAATTCTTACTAAAAAGAATTATCTCGTTATAAATAGTTACCATAGCCATCATGTCAAAATATTCTTTGAACCGTAAAATCTCAGTGCTTGTTTGCACCATTGCAACTGCAATTATCGGTATTGATTTTAGTATAATTAGCAAGCCTGCTCATGCTGTTGCCGTTGACCTTAGCTGTGCTGGAGGATATGAAGCAACCTATAATCCTCCTCTGACATTGTCGGAAAAAGTAACTACAATACAAAGTGACGGTACATTGACATGCAATCCTATCTTAGGAACTGACAAAACAATTATATCCGGTAGCGACAAAGGTACGGCTACAATAACTGCCTCCTGTGATTTGGCCTCCCAAACTCCGACTGACAGGACATACCATTGGAGCAATGGGCAATATAGTAAAGTACATCTCATTCCTATCGTCAATGAAAAACCTGCTGGCGATAGCGTTGTAGCATATGAGGGTACGGTTACAGAAGGTGAGTTTATAAATGACACAGTAACAGAAACCCTTACTCTCGCTACATTAGACACTTCTAAATGCCTCTCTAATGGTGTCCCTAATGCAAGTGGAGCGGAAACAATAACATTTATAAAACCATAATTGTCAATTAAAGAGTCACAGTTTTGAAAATTACTCCCCACCGCTAACATCCAAAACCCCATTAGAAGCCCCTCATGCCGCGTTAGTGTGAGGGGCTTCATCGATTTTACCCCTTATTCGGGGTGTCGTCTTGTCATTGCTAATATTACAGGACTTACGCAACTGTCACAGGCGATCGCGACCCATAACTAGACTAATGACATGGCGATCACCGGACGCTTCAGTTGTTGAATTAAATAGTTTGAGAGTAATCCGTACTTGATCTGATAAATAGTTTGACCTGTTTTGTAAGCCATGTCTTTAAGCCTGAGCCAAACTAACATGCAAGCGCCGATATGATTTCTTTGGATACGAGCTTTGCGGCACTGGCAAGATTCAACGCCAGTTAATTGTTTTAGTTCGATTGTGTTACTCCTCAATCTTCCATCGAACATTACACACCTCTTGTACAACATCCGTAGAATCCTGAGTTAAATCATTAGTGACAATGAATTCCGTTTTGTCGGTGGAAACAATTACCCGGAACAGTTTCACTTTTTTATTTTTAGGGAAAGCTTTTATCTTAATTATCTTACCTTTTTCTTGTTCACTTTCACTCCATTCAAGTGCCTCAATATGCTTGTATTTTTCCCGTCCTTCTGTATCATCTACTAGACGGTTTCTCTTTAAAGGACAGTAGTAATACTTGCCCAGACCCTGAATATATTGCATCAACCTATTGGTAGCATACCAGCTATCCATTAACACAGTACCGAAAGGCAATAGCTTATGATACACAATACCTTGAAGCATATCCTCCACATGGTCTAGCTTGCTTTTTCCATCCCCTTCCGGGTCATAAATCCGATAGTCAATTACCCAAGACTGACCGATTTCTGGATTAAAATAAACACAGTTAACTAAACCAATCCCTTTGATAACACGGTGTTCATTACCACTATATTGCCTTCGAGTCAATTCGATATCTTCACTGTATCTTTTGTCTATAACTGTGTCATCAAAAATTATATAACTATTTTCTTTTTGGCGGATGACAGGTTGAACCTGCTCCCAAAGAAGACGTGGCGTTAGTTTTTCTCTTCTCAAATAGCGATTAATTTGGTCGTGACTAATAGTTTCTAGATGGTCAGCTAAATTAGTAAGTGTATAATTAATTTGGCTACTTAGTAACTGGAGTTTAGACTACCGCAAGACAAAATGACTCAGGAACACTGAGTGGACAAGC